>JANQTK010000176.1 GCA_030731695.1 Polaribacter sp. | reverse complement strand
TTTTTACCAAAGTTTGAAAGATGAATTGCATTGCACAATCCTGCTAAACCACCACCAATAATAATTACATCATAATATGTGGGATTTTCTTTCATTCAACGAAAATAATCAATTTGAATCAAAGAAAATTTAAAAGAGTTGAGAATGTTATTCTACTATAAATCTACCTATAGTTGCATTGATTTTAATGATGTAAATACCTTTAGCTAATGATTTTGTTTCAATTGTACCCTGGGTGTTTTCTATATTTTTAGTCAAGATTTTTTGACCTTGAATATTATACACTTCAACTTTACCTATTTTATTAAAATCAGAGTTAATATTTAAAAACCCTTTGCTTGTTGGTATTGGAAAAAGGTGTATACCTAAATCTTTTAAAGAATTATTTTTTACCATTAAAGACCCTCCAGAATCACCAGATAAAAATCCAATTTTAGTGCCTACATCATCAACTTTATAGGGTAAATTTGTTCCATTTCCGCCAAATTCTTCTGCTCCAGCATCAAAAACACCTGTTCTATTTCCTCCTAAAATATCATTTACCAAAAAAGAATACGTTCCAATATTTGCATTAATTGCTGGACTTCCATTAGGTATTCTATAAAAATCTGCACCACTTTCTAACAATCCACTAGCAACTGTTTGATTATTATTTACCCCATTTGTTAAATCCCAAGTACTATTTTGTTTAATATTCCCTTCATATTTAGAAGTTCCAATAGCAGAAGTTATCACATCAAAAGCATTATTGCTGCTGTTTAAAATAATATTATTGGCAATAATAATATTTTCTGGAGCCAATGTTAAATCTGAACTTACTTTTGTGCCCACTCTAAAACCATAATCTCCATTAACTAGAGTATTGTTAACAATGGTTACATTTTTTACTTGATAATATCCATTTAAAGCAGAATTTGGTCTGCCATTTGTAATGTTTATTCCACCTCCAGTATTTGTGGTACTTCCATCTGGTTTTTTAGAATTTACACCTTCTATATAATTGTTATAAATTTTATGCCCTTCTCCAATAACCCTAATTCCGCCCGCTAAAATATTGTTGTTTGCAAAAAAGTAGTTGTTATAAACTTCTGAATTATTCCCATGTCTTAAGGTTAAAGTTCCTTGATAATCTCTAAATGTATTGTTGTAATATTTGTTTTTTCCACTTTTATTCGAAATAATTTCTATTTCTCCAGACCAATCGTAAAATAAATTATCATACACTTCTGTAAAAGAATCTGATAAAGAAGTAGCACTGTTTCCAATTCGAATCGCATCTTGATCGTTTAAATCATTTACAATACCAACAGGTGTTCTTGAGGCAAAATAATTATGATGAATTTTTGTGTAATTTGCTTCTGAATTATTTCTATTATCATTTATAATACTTCCCACTCCATATTTACCCAGAAAAGAACTGTAACTTATTTCATTGTATTGCCCATAAATAATTATCCATTTAAAAATGTCTTCTTTTTGGGTTGATGTTCCATTATAATTATCAATTTTAATATTCGAAACTATACAATTATTGCACTCATTGTTGCTTTTATCTCTAAATTCTATAATCGGTTCTATTCTGCCTCCACTAGAAATTAAGTTTGATGGATTTCTAAAAACGAAACCTTCAAAATAAATATAAGCCCCACCTAAACTAATATTAGAATTTCCTTGTATAAAAACTTGATTGGTATTTTGTGCTTTTATTTTAATTGGGTTTGCAGCTGTTCCATTTTTATTGATGCTAAGTTGTAAGTTTGTCCAAACTCCATTTGCTAAAATAATTTCTGAACCTGCTGTAGCATTCGATATTGCTGTATTTAACTGTGCATTTGTAGTTACTAATGTTTGCGCTTTTAGAGAAGTTAAAAAGATTGCAAATAAAAAAGTAAAGTATTTTTTCTGTGAATCAAATATCATAATTACAAAGCTTTAAATTGGTTAACCAGTTTAAGTTTGTAAATATAGGTACAATTAATTTAATTTTTCTTTAAAAAAAGAATACTTTTATTAATACTAAATTATGCCAAATCTGCCAAATCTTTTCCTACTAAAGAACCAATTGCAACACCCATTCCTCCTAAACGAACTCCACAAAAAACGTTGTTAGAAAGTTGTTTTACAATCGCATTTTTCTGATTTCCAACACCCATAATTCCACTCCATCTGTGTTCAATTTCAAAAGATGCATTTGGTAAAATAATTTCTTTTAAAATGGTTTCCAATTTATTTTGAATGATTTGTGTTTCGCCAAATTCAGTAGTTTCTTCCGTTTTAAAATCGAGATTTCTACCTCCACCAAACAAAATCCGATTGTCTATATTTCTAAAATAATAGTACCCTTTATCTAAATGAAAAGTGCCTTTAATATGAAGGTTTTTAATTGGTTTGGTAATTAAAACTTGTGCTCTTGCTGGCTGTACATTTTCTTCTAATAATTGACTTGCAAAACCATTGGTAGCTATAAACAATTTTTTTGTATAAAAATCTAATCTATTGGTTTTTACGTGTATTTTATTTTCTATATCTATAAAACTTTCAACAGAAATATTATTTAATATTTTAACCCCATTTTCTTGAACTTTTCGAAGTAATTCTGATGCCATTTTTCCAGTATCAATCTGCCCTTCAAAATTATTTACAATGTATTGTTGATGTACTTTTTGAAAGCCAAACATATTATCAGAAATGGTGAAAACATCGGTTTTAAAAATTGGGTTTAGTAACTTATTGATACTCTCTTTTTGATCCAAACATTCTTCAAAAAAGATTTCATCTTTAAACAACTCAAAACCTTTATTTGCTTGAAAATCGATGTTTTTATCCCCTAAATTGCTTCGTAATAATTGCAAACCTTCCCAGCGATTTTTCACCAAATTAAAAACCTCTTCTTGTGAGTGGGTTTTTAAATCATCAATAATTTCGGACAAACTTCCAAAACAAGCAAAACCTGCATTTTTTGTACTTGCTCCTTGAGGCAACATTCCTTTTTCAAGAAGTAAAATCTTTGCTTTTGGGTGATTTTTCTTCAATTGTAAAGCACAATTTAAACCTACAATTCCACTGCCGATAATTGTAAAATCGACATTGCTAAACCATTCTTTGAGTTCCCAATAACTTAAATTCATCAATTTATTTTTCTTAACAAATATAACTTAAAAATAGGCTAAATTATAAACCGGAATTATGTAGGATTGAGCAAATTTTCAAAAAAACAAGTTATTTGTTCTATTGTTTTTATATTGTATTTTTATGATTTAAATAAACGAAATGAATCTAAGTAATAACAAAATTATTAATTATGCATCGCTTTTTAGTATGACCTTGATTACTATTTTTTCAATCATTAATCAAGAAACTACAGTATTTTACCTTTTATTTTTATTTTGGTGTGATGAGTTTATTAGAACTCTTTTTGATGGTTTTGGATATTTTTTTAGAAAAGACACTATTAAAAACCTAAGCAACTATTTATCTAATGTAAAAAGTAGATTTTTTTTTCTATTTGTGTATTTGGTTTTTATTGTTTTTGTTTTTGGACTAATTATAGACTGGAAAAACGGCGATTTAGTGATTGATAATTTAAGTGTTTTATTTTTTAAAAATAGCTTATTTAATTATACCGTGCTTACTTTTTTGGTTAGAGAAATCTTCTTGTTTTTCAACAATAAAAATCCGTTAGAGGCAAAAAGTATAGTTTCAAAAGGTATTATAATACTTCACATCTCATTGGTACTTGGTATATTTTTTTGGTTTATATCATCCCAAAAATTGGATTTTTTTAAAGAATATGCAACACTAATTTCTATTGTTCCTTTTTTGATTTTAAAACTATATTTTGAGGTAAAAACTCAAAACTAAATCAACTTTTTTTCAAAACAAATGCTGTTTTCCATGTCAACATATTGCCCATAATTAGGGGTTACTTTGTAATTGGATTTATGATAGAATGCAACAGCCTCCTTTTGTCTTTTACCTGTTTCTAAAACACACCTTTTATAACCCATTTCTTTGGCCCATATTTCTAGTTCTTGTAAAACTTTTTGTGCAATTCCTTTTCCTCTTTCGTTTTCAGAAACGAACATTCTTTTCACTTCCATTGTTTTATCATCAAACTGCTTAATTGCGCCACAACCAACCGCTTTTTCATTCACATAAATAACAACCACAAATTTTAAAACATCAATATTGTTGAATTGATTGTAAAATTCGTGTTCATTGCCATCTGTAACTTTTAAATACGCGTCTAACATTTTTACCAAATTGATAAAATCGTTGTTTTCTGAATTGGTTCTAATAA
>JANQTK010000175.1 GCA_030731695.1 Polaribacter sp. | reverse complement strand
TGAAGATTTGGCAACTATTGCTATGAGACCTAGCAAAGTTTTTAATGAAATTTTAGGATAAAAACTTTTTTTTTAAAACATTAACAAAAATGAGTGCTTAATAGCATTCATTTTTGTTAGATTTGGATTTATAAAAAAAATAAATCCTATGAAAAAGAAAAAAAAATGGATAATTGCAATTATTTCATTAGTTTTAATATTCATTATTTATAGTTATTTTTCACCCTCTTCTGAAGAAGAAACTTACATCACTACAAAAGTAACTTATGGAGATTTTGTGAGTGAAGTTGTAACCTCAGGTGAAGCCCTTTCTACAAGCTTAAAAAAAATAAATGGCCCTGACAATCTTCAAAAATTCAAATTAAGAGATATCAAAATTCAAGATTTAGTTCCAGAAGGTACCATTGTAAAAGTTGGTGATTATATTGGAAGACTAGATCCTACTGGAGTAAATGAACAAATAATTGATGCCAGATTAAATTTAGATGCAGCTCAATCAAAATTTACGCAACAAAAATTAGATACTACACTTACTTTAAAACAAGAGCGAAATGCAATTAAAGATTTGGTTTTCAATATGGAAGAAACCAGACTTGAATTGAAACAATCTATTTATGAACCGCCAGCAGTCATCAAAAAATTAGAAATAAATCTCGATAAACTTGAAAGAGATTTGAACGAGAAAAAAGAAAATTATAGCATTAAAAAAAGTCAAGCAAATGCTAAAATGATTGAAGTTGGAACAGAAGTTTCTAAAATCAAAAAAGAATTGGATGATTTATTAAAATTATTAGAATCTTTTACAATTTATTCTGACTCAAATGGAATGATAACCTATGATAGAAATTGGGACGGAAGCAAAAAAAATGTAGGTTCATCAATCAGTCCTTGGGATCCATCCATTGCAAGTTTACCCGATTTAACAAAAATGGAGTCTAAAACCTATGCAAATGAAGTTGATATCCGAAAAATAAAAAAAGGATTGCCTGTAAAAGTAGGATTTGATGCGTTTCCTGATGTTGAAATGGAAGGAATTGTAACTGATGTTGCCAATGTTGGTGAAACAAAACGTGGTTCAGATATCAAAGTATTTCAAGTAACTGTGAAATTAAATGGCAGTAATGACAATATTCGTCCAGGAATGACAACTTCAAACAGAATTTTAACTTTTGATAAAAAAAATGTTTTAAGCGTTCCTCTAGAAGCAATTTTCTCAAAAGATTCCATTACTTATGTTTATAAAAAATCAGGATTTTCAATCGAGAAAAAACAGGTGAAAATCGGTGCTTCTAACAACGATTCTGTGATAATAGTTGAAGGATTATCAGCAAATGATGTAGTTTATCTCAACAAACCAAAAGGGTATGAAACTTCACAAATAGCCGTTTTAAAATAGATTTTATGTTTGATAAATTTTATATTGAAAAACTAAAATCTAACTTTAGTGAAGCAATTCGTGTCATTTTAGCCAATAAAATTAGAACACTTTTAACTTCTCTTGGAATTATTTTTGGAGTTGCTGCTGTAATTACAATGCTTGCAATCGGAAAAGGTGCAGAAAAAGAAATTCTAGCTCAACTAGAATTAATTGGTGTCAATAATATTGTAATTACACCAATTCCTGATGAGGAGGATAACAAAAGTGATGAAGAAACTGATGATGGTGCTAATGAATCAAAACGATTTTCGAAAGGATTAGATTTGTTAGATGTTCAAAGTATTGAAAAAAATATTCCTTCTATAAAAGCTATCAGCCCTGAAATTATTTTAGATACCTATGTTATCAATAATGGTCGTCAAAATTCTGTAAAATTAATTGGAGTGGATGCTTCTTATTTCTCAACAATGAACATCCAAATAGAAAGTGGTAAAAATTTTTCTAATCCACAGTTGATAAATGCATTACCTGTTTGTATTATTGGTAAAAAAATTGAGAAAAAGATATTTACTGGCGAAAGTGCCATCGGAAAACAAATCAAAGTAAAAGATGTGTGGCTTCAGGTTATTGGGGTAATTGAAGAAAAATTTATTTCTGATAATGCGCAAGAAAACTTGGGTATTAGAGATATGAATCAGGATATTTATATACCAATAAAAACCTTTTTAGTCCGTTACAAAGACCGAAAAATCATTAAAGATACACCAATCGATTTTAGTGAAGGAATCGTTATTATTGGAAATCAACAAGGTCCAAAAAAAAGAATTCCAAGAGGAAATTATCATCAAATAGATAAAATGGTTGTTCAGGTTCAGAATTCATCTGAACTAAGTTCGACAGCAGATATTTTAAGCAGAATGCTTAAAAGAAGACACAATGATATGATTGATTTTGAAATTTCTATTCCCATTCAATTATTAAAACAACAACAAAAAACCAAACAAATTTTCAATATAGTTTTAAGTATCATTGCAGGAATTTCATTGTTGATTGGTGGAATTGGCATTATGAATATCATGCTAGCATCAGTTCTTGAACGAACTAAAGAAATTGGAATTATAAGAGCCATTGGAGCTACACAAGAAGATGTTATTTTGCAATTTTTAACTGAATCTGTTTTGGTAAGTGTTGGAGGAGGAATTATTGGGATTTTTTTAGGGATTTTTGCTTCCTATATTTTAGAAATAGCCACAGGAATTGAAACAATCCTGACCCTAAGTTCCATTTTATTATCATTTTTTGTTGCCACTTTTATCGGATTAATTTTTGGAATTGCCCCTGCAAAAGCTGCTGCTAACAAAAGTCCAATTGAAGCTATAAGACACGAATAACTATGAAAAAAATCATTCACATTGCATTTTTGTTTTGCACACTCACTGTAGTTTGTCAACAGGAAATTACATTAGAAGAAGCTATAAAAATTTCCCAAAAAAACTCTCCAGATTATAAAGCATTATTGAATCAAAACCAAGGAAGTTATTGGAGATACCGAAATTTTAAAGCAGGTTTATTACCTCAATTACGCTTAGAAGCTACTTTACCACAATATCTAAATTCTGTAAATAGATTGACAAATGATGCTGGACAAGATATTTTTGTAAGATCAAATCAATCAAGGTTACAGGGAAATTTGTCGCTAAATCAAAATATTGCATTAACAGGAGGAACAATTTCATTGAGCTCACAATTGGAAAGAGTGGATGTTTTTGGCGATAATCCAACAACAGGATTTGCAGTTATTCCATTTTCTATAAATTATCAACAAAGTTCACTTTTCTACAATCAATTTAAATGGGATAAACGCATTGAGCCACTTCTTTTTGAAGAAGCAAGAAGAGGTTTTATTGAAAGTATGGAGCAAATTTCTTTAAACACTGCTAGAAGATATTTTGCACTATTAAAAGCGCAAGTTCAAACAAGAATTGCGAAATCCAATTTATCAAACCAAGATACATTATTTCAAATTTCTAAAGGAAGATTTGAAATGGGAAAAATTGCAGAAAATGATTTATTGCAAATTGAGTTGTCTGTTTTAAATTCAAAAAATGATGTGACTACCAATGAAATTAATTTCAAAGGAGCTTCCCAAAACTTATCCAGATACTTGTATTTAGACACAGAAAATATTGTTTTAAAAATTCCTAAAGAACTTTCATTGTTTACGGTAACTGTTGAAAAAGCGTTGGAAGAAGCAAAATCAAATAGAAAAGCAGTCATTGAATTTAGAAGAAAAAGATTACAAGCAGAGAGAGATTTGGCGGAAGTTAAAGGAAGTAATCGCCTACAAATGAGTTTGAATGCAAACTTCGGAATTTCTCAACAAGGTCCAATTTTCGATAATCTTTTTCAAAATTTTAATCAACAACAAAATGTTTCTTTATTTCTTGGAATTCCTATTTTAGATTGGGGAGTTTCTAAATCAAGAAGAAAATTAGTAGAAGCAAATAAAGATTTAATCAATACAAACGTTGAGCAAGATGAACAAGAGTTTGAACAAGAAATTTATTTACATGTATTGAATTGGCAAAACCAACGTAACTTTTTAGAAACTGCCAAAAAAGCACAAGAAATTGCAGTAAAAAGATATGAAATAACTAAAAAAAGATTGGTTTTAGGCAAAATTACCATTACAGATTTGAATATCGCTTTGCAAGAACAAGACAGATCTATTCTACAATATTTAAATTCATTAGAAAAATTTTGGTTAGATTATTACACATTAAGAAGGCTTACTTTATATGATTTTATTGAAAATAAAAAAATAGAAGTAGCTGATATTATTTATGATTAAACCCATTTTTTAACAAACTATTATCATTTTTTAGTCATACTTTTGTTGAGTCAATAAATCAATTCAATAAACAAAAAATGCTACAAGTTAA
>JANQTK010000174.1:12924-17538 GCA_030731695.1 Polaribacter sp. | reverse complement strand
TTTGAATTTAATTGATTAATCCTTCAAAACTACAAATTTTTTTGATGTACAATTCATAAAAATTCGATTAAGAAATTGTTAAGTCCTTAAAAATCAAGGAAAATTACCTGTCTATCAAATCATTACTTAACATTAAATAATTGTAAACGAAACCTTCCAAGATTAAATGATTGTTAACAACAACAATTTCTCACAAAATTATAAGTATTTTTGAAGGATTTCTTTCATTACTAAATTATGAATAAAAACGATATTAAAATCCTATTAGTGGATGATGAACCAGATATTTTGGAAATAGTTGGTTATAATCTTAAAAACGAAGGTTATGAAGTTTTTACGGCAGAAAACGGTTTAGAAGCCATTAAAGCTGCAAAAAAACACTTGCCGCATCTAATTTTATTAGACATTATGATGCCAGAAATGGATGGTATTGAAGCCTGTGAAAAAATTAGAAAAATAAAAACTTTAGAAAACGTAATTATTGCATTTTTAACTGCTAGAGGCGAAGATTACTCTCAAGTTGCTGGTTTTGAAGCTGGTGCAGATGACTATATCACAAAGCCTATCAAACCAAAAGTATTGGTCAGTAAAATTAAATCATTGTTAAGAAGGTTAAAATCAGAATCAGCTGCTGAGGAAGACAACCTGAAAATTGGGGATATTATGATTGATAGAGATGAATATGTAATTTATAAATCCAACAAAAAAATCGAACTTCCCAGAAAAGAATTTGAATTATTTTCATTATTAACGTCAAAACCCGGAAAAGTTTTCAAAAGAGAAGCCATTTTAGATACAGTTTGGGGAAATGAAGTAGTTGTAGGTGGAAGAACTATTGATGTTCATATTCGTAAACTTCGAGAAAAAATTGGCGATGATTATTTTAAAACTGTAAAAGGAGTTGGGTATAAATTTGTATTAAAAGGACAAGATAAGTAGTTTTGTAGGTATGAAATTTAAAAAAACCTACGCATACGCATTTTGGTCAGCGTTTTATTTGACGTTGCTTTTTGTAATTATTGCGGTCATTTCCTATTTTTATTTCAGGGATTTTTTAGGTAACTACACCATTTTGGTTGATATATTATCTTTCTTTTTGATATCCTTTTTTTTCATTCAATACAGAGCAGAACATTTTATTTACAGGCGACTAAAAAAGATTTACAATGATGTTTCTATTTTGGATGCTAAAAATTTAAAAAAAGATTCAACCATTACAGATATTGAAAATATATCAAAAAGTATGGAAGAATTTGTAGAAGGCAAAAGGTTAGAAATAAAAAGTTTAACTGAAAGAGATTCTTTCCGTAGAGATTTTTTAGGCAATGTTGCTCATGAACTCAAAACACCACTTTTTACAGTTCAAGGATATATTTTAACCTTGATGGAAGGCGCCATTAATGACAAACAAATCCGAATGAAATACTTGGATAGAGCCAATAAAGGGGTAGAAAGATTGGTTGCTGTCATCAAAGATTTGGATATGATTGCCAAACTTGAAACAGAAAGTTTAAAGCTCAATATCGAAGTTTTTAACATTTTAGAACTCATTCAAAATGTGTTTGATTTGTTTGAGATGAAAGCCAAAAAAAGAAATATCTCCTTACAATTTGACCGAGTTTACGAATTCCCAGTTTTTGTAAAAGCGGATATTGAAAAAATTGAACAAGTACTAATAAATCTCGTTGTCAATTCCATTAAATATGGCAAACCAAATGGCACCACCATTGTTGGTGTGGAAAGTTATAATGATAAAAAATTCATCGTAAAAGTGATTGATAATGGCGAAGGTATTCAAAAACAACACTTATCAAGATTGTTTGAACGCTTTTATAGAGTTGATCAAAGCAGGTCAAGAGAGCAAGGTGGCTCTGGATTAGGCTTATCAATTGTAAAACACATCTTAGAAGCACATGATGAAAATATCTTGCTAAAAAGTACTTATGGCGAAGGTTCTGAATTTTCTTTTACGGTAGAAAAAGCAAAATAATTAAAACTTACAGTAAGTCAAACCCAATATCTTTTCTAAAATACATTTTGTCAAAACAAATGTTATCAATGCTTTTATAGCTTTTTGATAGCGCCTCTTCAATCGTTTCACCAAAAGAAGTAATTGCCATCACTCTTCCTCCATTGGTAACTACTTTTCCATTTTGTAAGGAAGTCCCTGCATGGAAAACAATCGAATTTTCTACAGATTCAAAACCAGCAATTTCTTTGTTTTTTTCATATGCATCAGGATATCCTCCAGAAACTAACATGACAGTAGTTGCTGTTTTTGAAGAAACTTGAAATGATTTTTCATGCAAAGTTTGATTGGCAACACCTTCAAATAAATCAAACAAATCCGACTCAATTCTAGGAATAACTACCTCTGTTTCAGGATCTCCCATTCTTACATTGTATTCAACTACTGATGGATTTCCAGCATCGTTCATCAAACCAATAAAAATAAATCCGCGATAATCAATACCATCTTTTTGCAAACCAGCAATGGTTGGTTTTACGACCAATTCTTCTACTTTTTTAATGAAATCGTCATCAGCAAATGGCACAGGAGAAATAGCCCCCATTCCACCAGTATTCAACCCAGTATCACCTTCTCCAATTCGTTTGTAATCTTTTGCTGATGGTAAAATTTTGTACGATTTTCCATCTGTCAAGACAAAAACTGATAATTCAATTCCTTTTAAAAACTCTTCAATAACCACTGTTGAGGAAGCTTCCCCGAATTTTTTGTGTGTTAACATTTCTTTCAATTCAGCTTTTGCTTCAGGTAAAGAATTTAAAATCAAAACCCCTTTTCCAGCAGCCAAACCATCTGCTTTTAAAACAAAAGGAGGTTGTAACGTTTCTAAAAAAGAAAATCCTTCTTGTAACGTTTCATTGGTAAAAGATTGGTATTTTGCAGTTGGAATGCCATGCTTTTGCATGAATTGTTTTGAAAAATCTTTGCTTCCCTCTAACAAAGCACCGTCTTTTTTAGGTCCAATTACTGGAATGTTTTTCAATTCGTCATCCGAAAGAAAAAAGTCATGAATTCCGCCAACTAAAGGAGCTTCTGGCCCAACAACTACCATTTTTATAGCATTGTTTAAAACTAGTTCTTTCACCGCTTTAAAATCAGTTGGATTGATATCTAGGTTGATTGCTAATTCTTGTGTTCCTGCATTTCCTGGAGCCACAAAAAGTTGGGTGATTTTTTTACTTTTCGATAATTTGTATGCAAAAGCATGCTCTCTTCCTCCTGATCCTAAAATAAGTACATTCATGATTTGTGAATTGATTTGTGTGCAAATATATTTTAAAAAAAGTTGGCAATTAAAATCCCCATTTTAAAAATTAGCGGATTTTAAAAAAAGAGTAAAAATAAGAGAATATCCTAAGGAAAATTTAATAAGCTTTTTCTTCAGGCGAAAAAACATTGAAGATCGTTTTTACAATAATTTTTACATCTAAAATAAAAGTCCAGTTTTCAATGTAAAAAATATCTAATCGTACCCTATTTTTTATGTCAGATTTTTTAACTACTTCTCCTCTAAATCCAGTTATTTGAGCCAAACCTGTTATACCCGGTTTTACAGAATTTCTTACTAAATAATTTTCTATTTCAATTTCATATTTTTTTGTGTGCAGATTCATGTGAGGTCTTGGACCAACCACACTCATATCGCCAATTAAAACATTCCAAAATTGAGGTAATTCATCTAAGCTTGTTCTTCTTAAAAAAGCTCCAACTTTCGTAATTCTTGTATCATTTTTGGTAGCTGAAAGGATATTTGCATCCGGATTTACCCTCATAGATCTTAATTTATAACAATAAAATTGTTTACCATCTCTTCCATCTCTTTTTTGTTTGAAAAATAATGGTCCTTTAGAATCTATTCTGATAATTATCCAAAGGATGGGTAACATCCAAGAAAGTATAAAAATGCATGCCATCAATGAAAAACAAAAATCAAATATTCTCTTAATGATATGCGTTTCAATTTTTTCAAAAGGAAGTGTTTGTGGTTTTAATATGGGAACTGTACCAAAAAACTCAACCACAAAATCTTTACTATAAATTGCATTATTTTCGGGGATTAATCTTAAATCTAGGTCGTTTTGACGAGCAAATTTTCTAATTTTTATAATTTTTTTTGGAGGAATTTCAATTGGATTGTAATAAATTTCATCAATACTATTTTCCAAGATATATTGAAATCCTTTTTTTGTACAACCTAAATAAAATTGTGATTTGAATTCATTTTCTGAAAAAAATCCATAGAACTTATATCCTAAATCGTTTCGTTCATTGAATAAATTTTGAAGAATTTTTGCAGATTTTAAATCGCCAAATAGTACAACATTCCTAAAATCCTTTCCCTCTGATCTATATTTTTTTAAAATTACAAATACCAAAAGTTTCACAAAACTGATTGAGGAAATAATCAATAGAAAAAATAATTTTTGATTTGCAATAATTTCACCTTCTTTAAAAAGACTAAAATAGCTTAGGTAGGCAAGAAAAAAAATAAAAAACTGAGCTAATGATTGTGTGATTAGTTTAATTAGACTTGTATACCTATAAATACTATAAAAGTTTGTAAAATAAGCAAGTAGTAACCAAAA
>JANQTK010000174.1:0-12824 GCA_030731695.1 Polaribacter sp. | reverse complement strand
TTCATAAATTCGGATGTTTTATACAATTGGAAACATCCCGTTAAATACTCTGCAAAAAAGGGTTTTGTTAAATCTTTTTCCCTGTATTCTCCTTTACAAATAATATTTTTAAACACTGGCTTTAAAAAATAAAAACGACGTGCAATAAGTTCAATTACACTTGGATATCTTCTGCAAGAATATTGATGATCACCATTTAAAAATAAAACTTTTGGCGCAATCATGATAACATCATCCTCTTTTTTTAATTCAGCAATTAAATTAGGAATGACAGACTCGTTAAAAAACACATCTGGATTTAGCACTAAATGAAAATCGGAATTCTTTGTAATTTTATCTAAAATTAAATTGTGAGCGGCACCAAAACCAATATTTTTTTCGGTTGCTATGTATTCAATACGTTCATCATTAAATAGATATTCATAAAATTTACTTGGCGTATTGTCTATTAAAAAAAGCTTGCTATGCATTGGGATTTTTAAAAAACAGTTTATTGTTTGATATAAATCGGATAGATTTTCTTCAAATAAAACAATAGAACACGTAATTATTGTATCATTCTTCATTTAGTAATTCTTTTCCTCAATTTTAAAATATTTTTAAAAATCTTAATGATACCTATTTTTGTTTCAATGCTCATTAAACTATCTTATTTCTGTTTCTTAAAGCTAATAACAGCGCGGAAAGATAAACAATTGATTTTTCAAAACCGACGATTTTTATTGATTTTGTCTTGTTTTTTTATTGCAATAAAGTATCCTTTAATTTCTAACTTGATTTTTTGGATACTCACAAACTCTTAAGCTCTTTTAATTTTAATAGTTATATTACTGGTTTTCTTTGAGAAAAAATCAGCGAAATTAAAATAAAAAAGACCATTCCTCTTTGTCTCCATAAAAATGATTCTGTAAAACAAACAACCAATATCAAAAATATAAAGGACATAAAAAAATAATCCTTATTGATACTTGCATTTTTTAATAAGCAGTAAAATAGCGTTGAAAACAATAAAAATCCTACAAGTCCTAACTCAGCAAAAATTTGTATGTATTGATTATGGAAATTATAATTCAAAAACCCTGGATACAAATTATATTCCTCATACTTATCATTCAAATATTTTTGTGAATTATTTAGTCCTAAACCTAAGAATCCTTTTTTTTGTTCTTTTAAAATTTCAATAAAAGCTTTGATTTGAAAAATTCTCAATCCAGTTCCTGTCCACAAATAAACATGCCCAAAATCTTTTTTTGTAAGGACCTCTTGAAGATTCGTTTTTTCAAATTCTATTTGAATTCTCTCTTTTAAATTTGAAGATGAAAATCCAAATACAATAGAAAATCCAATAATTAAAAGCAGATACCTAACATTTATTTTCCTGATATTTATTTTTTTTAAGAAATAAAGAAGGAATCCTAAAAAAGTTGTGATGATGATGATTTTTGAGGAGAGTAAAACCAAAAAAAAAGACAAAAAAGCGAATCCAAATTTATCAAAACGAGATTTGTCGTTTTTAAATAAAAAGTAGCTAATCCCAAAACTTGTAAAAACTGACAAGTAAATTGCATTTAAATTACTCAAGTTTCCACTAAGTTCATGATAAAATAAATAAGAAAAATTATTGTGTATAAGAGCTTTTATCGCCCCAAGAAGAACGCAATAAATGGCATAAAAAACTAGTGATTTTGAGAAAAAACCAACAACTTTTTCTTTATTAAATGTAAGATTGCTATTAAGCAAAAAAGCAATTGGCAATACTAAATATGATAAAAAACGAACTAAACCATCAAGCGAATTTTGAAGATTATCTGTCCAAACTAAAGAAAGTAAAAACAGGCTATAAATAGCAAAAAAACTATAAAATATTTTGCTAAAAACTAATGTAGGTTTGTTTTTAAGATAGTTTAAAATAGAAGCAATAAAAAATAATATTACAGCAATGCTATTAATGGCAAAACCTCCTAAAGGTAATGTCACCAAAATTAAAATCAATAATATTTCTAAAATATTAGGAAGATTTATTTTTTTGTAGACATTCGTAAAAGTAGGAAAGATAACTGCCATTTATTTTGTCAATATTGTAGTCCGATTTAATTTTTTGTAAATTATTATTGATTTTTGTACTATTAGATTCTTTGCTTATTGTGTTTAAATAATAGCTAACATCTTCTGGGGCATAAAAGTAGTATGCATTTTCTTTTAAAACAGCTTTATTGAAAATATTATTATGTGCAATAATTAAATTTCCTGAACCCATTGCTTCTAATAATGACGGATTTGTACCACCTACAGAATGCCCATGAAAATAGAGATTGCAAAAATACCTTAACGAATTCAATTCATGAGTATTGTATATACTCCCTACAAAAATTATGTGTTTGTGATGTTTAAATTTTTCTTTAATTCGCTTTCCAAAACTATTAATGTTGTAATCACCAACTACTAAAAAAGGCAATTTAATGTTGCTCATTACAACACCATCTAAAATTGTTTCTATATTATTTTCGGGCTCAATCCTAGCAATTAGCATATTGTACTGTAACTTTTCTAGTTGAAATTTATTTAAAACGCTTTCATCAACCTCTGAAACTATATTACTTCCATAAGCTATAAACTTAGAATCGGTTTTATATTTTTTATCAATATACTTTTTGATGCCTTCAGAATCTGAAACTAAAAAATGACTGTTTTTGGCTGCCCATTTTTCAGCAAATTTTAAAAATATTCTTACCGAAAAAGAATACTTACTTCGCTTCCATTCTAAACCATCCATATTAGTAATAATTAATGGTTTTTTGGGAAACAAAAAAGACCAAACTGAACTACTAGTATATCCTAATTGAAGAATAATATCTAAATCTTTTTTTCTAGAATCTAAAATACAGTTTAAATCATACACAAATTGTCCTATTGTTCCTGTTTTTTCTTCAGGATCATAGCAATGTATCAAATGAACACCATTAAAAGTTGACTCTTTGTAAGGGTGACTTGAAGAATTATAAACATAAACCTCCCAATCTTTTTTTACTAAATATGTTGCTAAATATTCTGCAAATTGCTCAAAACCACCATAATGATTTGGAATTCCCCTCGTTCCAATAATTCCTATTTTCATTCTTCAATCAAATTAATATTTTTCTCTTTTCTAAAAAAAAGTAACGTTCCAACTATAAACATATAAAAATCCTCAATATTATATATCCCACTAATAATTAATGAAGAAAAAATGAAATAAACCCCAAAACCTGAAATTAAATTATTGATGATTCTCGTTTTTTCTGATGTAATTTTTGCATACGCAAAAAGGTAGATATTTATTAAAAAAAGCAGGTAGATAAAAAATCCAATAATACCTGTTTTAAAAAAAACAAGTACAAAACCATTATGAAGCATAGGAATATATCTCATTTCTGAATCGCCAAGATATACTTTAATTTTCAAATCAACCAAAGCGCCAAAACCTTTTCCAATTAGAAAAGTTACAGGAGTATTTATTTGATCGATTGCCAAAGTTGCTTCGTAAGCCCTCCAATGGTCCCATAAATAGGCATGATTGTTTGGATCTACTGTTCTAATAGGAGTAAAAATTTCGGAAGGAGCTATTTTTAATTTGTATAAAAAAGATTCTAATCCAGGTTTATCGCGCACTAAATTGGCATTAAAAAGATACACATAAAATAATAAAAAAGCTGATAATGCTAAAAATCCATATTTCAAGCCTTTTGAAGTGATTTTTAAATATCCAAAAATAGCCAATAAAAACAATGCTAAAGAAACAATCATGGTTCTAGAAAAATAAAGAAAAAATGACAGAAAAATAATACTTAAAATTACTTTTTTGAGTAGTTTATTTTTAATTACATCCAAAAATTGAATTCGATATGAGGCAAAAAGAATCGTCAATGCAATCACTTCTGATAAATTAGAAATTCCTCCGATTGTTCTAATTTCAGTAATTGACACTGATAATATATTCGTATTTAGAAAAATAGTAAAAATATGAATAACTGACAGTACGCAAACCACATAAATAAACACCCTTAGAAAACTTGAAAAATCGGCAATTTTTTTTGCCAATAAATAGCCTGCAATTAACGCAATAATGGGTTTTGTAAAATACGCAAAATCCTTGATGAAATCGTATAATGTGGGTTTTTGAAATATGGATGAAAAGCTTGCTATTATTACTAAAATAACGATGTAAGAAATGAGATTTACAACATTTTTAGAAATCGTTGAAAAAAAAATCAAAGTCATTAATAGGTAAATACCAAAATGCAATTCAAATATTGAAAAATGAATTAAAATCAATGTGATAAAACCGAAAAGAAATTGATTTTTATTAATAATAAACATGTAATTTTTACAATTTTATCAAATGATAAATTTTATTTAAAAATAGAATTTTTGTTTTAATAAAAACAAAAAATATACTCATTTTTAGTATTTAATAATATCCGTTAAAACATCTGAAGCTTTTTTCCAGTGATACTTTTCTTTGATACTTTTTTGAACAAAAGTCAAATGAGATTCATTATCATTATATAAATTATTTTTTAAGCTCGCTTTTAAAGATTCTACATCGTCAGCATCTATTAGGTTTTTTTTAAAAAAATCAAAATCAGACATGGCTGTTTTGTTTGAGCAAACAACAGGGATTTTCATAGCTCCTGCTTCTAAAGGGGGTATCCCAAAACCTTCTGCCAATGATGGATAAGCAAATATTCTAGCTGCATTAATAAAATTGAATAAGTCTTTATCTGAAATGTTTTGCAATATATGTACTTTACTTTTTTGTTCTGAATTTAAAGAATTTAAAATGGAGTCAAATTCAATATTATTTATAGATTTAAAACCAATAAAAACAATATGAACTTTTTGATCATTCATTTCTAAAAATGCTTTTAGTAAACTTTGCTGGTTTTTTCTTGGCTCTATTCTACTTACATATAAGATGTAATTATTTATTCCGAATTTGGTATCAATATATTTGATAGATTCTGACTTTTCAGTTTCTTTAAAAAAATCATCAGAAACACCATTTGGAGTGACTAAAATTTCCTTATTTTGAAGTTTGTAATGAAATTTAATCCTATCTTTTGAGTAGTTTGAAACAGTGAGCAAGAATTCAGCTCTTTTAGCACTATATTTGAATAAAAAATTTCTTTTCAAACGGTAAGCTTTTGAAAAATAATTAGTAAAGTCATTGAATAAGATATCATGAATAGTAACAATATACTTGCATGATTTAGAAGTTACAAAAGGAATCACATATTGAAAATGTGCGAAATGAAAATTATACGAACTGATAATTTTTGGTATTTCAAAAATCATTCTGAATACTCTATTAGAATATGTAAAATAAATAAATTTTACATTTTTGTGATGTTTAAATTCATCTTCAATAGCAGCATCTTTAAAGCAACCTATAAAAATCAAAATATCTGGATTTTGTTTAGCAAAGACCTTGTAAAGTTCCCTTACATAAGTTTTTGTTCCCTGATGTTCTTTATTTAATAAATACCCGTCAACAAATATTTTTAACTGTTTTTTTATAAACATGATTTATTTTCAAACAAATTTTCGCAAAAATACTATTAAAAAAGTTAAAATGTTTGTCACTATACAATTTATATCCTTCAATTAATTTTATCTCTCTTGACTTATTGAAACCAACAAAATGAACATAATTTAAATTAGATTGAAACACACATTTTTTTCCAATAATTTTTAATCTTTTACACAAATCAACATCTTCAACATACATAAAATAATCTGTATCAAAACCATTAATTGTTTCAAAATCTGATTTTCTCATTAACATAAATGATCCTGATACCCAATCAACTTGGTATAAAACCTCATTAAAATTCCCAGTTTTGAATACTTTTCTTTGGTCATTTAAAAATGAAATTTTTATAAGTCTTAATGGTTTAGGAAATCTCCCAACAGCACTTAAAAACTTTTTATTAGCATCAAGCATATTGATTGCCACAATTCCAATTTCAGTTTTTGAATATAAAGTTTCTATTGCTGGAGTCAAATTATTCAAAATTATGGTGTCATTATTTAGTAATAAAATGGTTTCGCCAATAGCATTTTTTACGCCTAAATTATTGGCTTTCCCAAAACCTAAATTTTGGTTACTTTCAATAAGTTTTACTTTTGGAAAATGATTTTTTATAAAATTGCAGCTTTCATCTTGGGAATCATTATCAACAACAATGATTTCATAAGAAATTCCAATTAAATTATCCTCTAAAGAGTTGAAACATTCCTCTAAAAAAGTAAGTCCATTGTAGTTTACGATGATAACTGACAGTTTAATATCTATTGTTCCCATAGTGCTTTTACGATTAAATAAATGTATAGAAACCCAGTTTTCTTTTGATGATAATAACAAAAATCATGTTTACAATAACATTTGTTATCAAACTTGAAGTAGCAGCGCCAATAATTCCATAATTTGGTATTAATGAAAAATTTAAAATAACATTTAGTCCAAAACCTACTATAAAAATATTTCTCACTAGTTTTTGATTGTTAGTCATGTTTAAAATTTGGTCAACATTTCCTGTAATTGCATTAAACAACGCTCCTAAAGTAATTATTATCAAAGTTGTGCTACCAACAACAAATCCCTTTCCAAAAAAAGAAAGAATAAACTCACTAAAAAAAATTATAATTACAGCGAGTGGTATAGTAAGTATTATAACAACTTGTGTTGCTTTATTTATAATTTTTTTCATTTCAATAAAATTATTTTGATGGTATAATTCTGATATTTTTGGCATGATAACAACATTCATTGAAACAACAAAAAAAAGCGCTAAATATCCTACTTTAAAAGCTACATTATAAATTCCGATTTGGCTCTCAGTTTCGAATCTTCCTAGCATCAAAATATCTGTCCAATTTAATAGCACTAAAAAAATACCACTAATCATCATTGGTACTGACTTTTTTAAAATATCTTTTGTGCTTATAATTGGATATTCTGCAGAGGTATTCTTTAAAAAAACATTTAGTAAACCTATTAAAACCGTGATAATTATAGATAATGAAAAAGCTAAAAAAGTAAAAAAAGAATCTACTAATAACTGCTTAGACAATATCAAAAAGAGTAAAAATAAAGAATTAGGAAGAATAAACATAAAAAGGCCGTAAGTAATAAATTTCTTTAATGAAAGAAAATAGTAACATAATATTTCATGCAGAATCATAAATGGAATACTTATAGAAAGTATGGTAATGTATGGTGATAATGATACTTTTTTAAAAATATACTCAGAAATATCTTGTGCAAAAACAAAATAAATTACTGTTGGAATAACAACAGACATAATGGCTATTTTTATTGATTTAAATAAAAACCCTTTTATCATTTTTTGAGAACTATAGGCTCCTGTAAAACTTAAAAAAGCTGTAGGTAATCCAAGAGCAAAAACCATAGATGTGATTTGTAAAACTGTAAGCGCTAAAGAATATCTTCCAAACACAGATTCGCCATAAAAATTGGTTATAAACCACATAGTTAAAAAACTAAGTCCCATAGCAATCATTCTAAAAAAGAATGTTATTCCTCCTTTAGACAACACATAATTAATAGTTTCTTTATCTTGAAAATATTTTTTTAACATGCTTTAAAGTTAAACTTCATTTATTAATTGATTCACCAATACTTCAAAATTTATTAAAGGAGACATCGTTGTTATATGCATATGTGTGCTTAAAGTTGGGATTGGAGATAAACATAATAATTTGTTAAAGAAAAAAGATTTACCATAGAGTTTTTTGCTTAAATACCTATCATTTGCTTTGTTTGCAGATTTAAATAATACTCTTTGGTGTTTTTTAACTTCTGTAGTTTCTATTAAAAAAGTAAAAGTTGTATCGGAAACTTGTCTCCAATGAGAATTAGAGGTTTTAAAGATGAAATTTTTCTCAGAATAATCAATCAAATACCTATCTGGGTAATCGCAAGGAAAAATCACTAAATTAGGTTTTGCAAAAAATCTAGGAAAAGAAAAAAGTGTTATTTGACGCTTTCTTAAAAGCTTCTTAATTTTTATACTTGCTGGAATTATATTTTGTTTTTCTTTAATTAGTGTGACTATTTTTAAAAAAAAATCCTGAGTGTGTAAATAATCGTCTTCACAAAAATAAACCCATTCATTAGCTGATTGTTCAAGTGCAATTTCTATTGATTTTCTTATTGAATTATCATTTCCAAAAACACCTTCTATAAGTTGTAAATCGTGTTTTTGGAAAAATGTTTTCATTTCCACAGAAAGATTATCTCCTAGCACTATCAACTTATAATTAAACCCTTGAAGAGAATTAAGTAAACTTTTAAAGCAAATTTTTATTAATGTTTTTTTGTCTAAATCAAATGGTCTAGGAGACTTATTTACGGCATTAACCGCATCACAACATCTAAAAATTATATTTATTCTGGGGTAATTCATTGTTGTATTTTGCTCAATTTAAAAAAATATTGTTTTGAAAACAGCTCTTCAAAAATACCGAAGGTAAGTAGGTTTATAATTTTGGCTACAGACTTGCCTTTATAGTTTTTAATAGAACTTTCTACGTGTATTGTTTTAAAACCTGAACTTTCCAAAAGTTCTTTGATATTTTTTTTGCAATAAAACCTAACATGAGTATAATCAAAAATGCCACTTTCTTCATATTTAAAATCACCTCTTATAAAAATTTTTACAAATGCTGAATAGTGTCTTATATTTGGCATACTAACAATAATTTCTCCACTAGGTTTTAGATATTTATGAACCTTTGAAAGTGTTAATTTGGGATCGTAAATATGTTCTAAAACGTCGGGTAATAGAATTAAATCGAAATATGCTTCAAATTCTAATAAATCAATATCGTTGATATTTCCAAAAATAAATCTGTCTATATTTTTGTATTTATTTTGATTCATTTTATCTTCGAATAACTCTATCCCAATTGCCTCTTTTGCAATCCCTTTTTCTTTTAAATAGAACAAAGTCTCACCGTATGCAGCTCCTATTTCAAGCACTTTAATATCTTTACTTTTATCAAAAAACTTGATTAGGTCATGTCTAATATTTGAATAATAATTTTCTGACTTTTCTTCGTAATTCATATAGCGTTTGTTCTTATTAATTTTTTTTTAAAGTTCCGTTTTAGAGTTGATAATATCAAAAAAAGCTAAAAATATTATTTTAGTCATATTTATCATTTTTTTTAGCCAATGTAAAAAAATATTACTTCGTTATCTCATAAACTCTATATTTTTATAATTTTATCGGTTACTATAAATGCCTCTATATTTGACTCTGAATTTTTTAGCCAAATTCCTAATTTATATTCACCCTTTGGAGTGTATTCTAAATCTACTTCCGAGATAAATCCTGTATTGTCTGCATTAAAATTTAACTTAAAATATGAAGTTACATCTTCTCTTAAAACCTCTAAAGTCTCCATTATTTCTCCATTTAAATTATTTAACAAAACTAATTGAATTTTTGTATTTTTAGAATCTTGATTTTCTAAAAATGCCCATCCACTAACTATCAAATGATTGTCTTTAAACTCAAATTTATCAAAGTTACTCTTATAATTTGTATTGGAAATAAGCATATTAAATTGTTCTTGTGAAAATTGAACTTTTGTGTTCATTTCACTTTTTATCACAAAATGTCTTGTCCATGCTTGTAAACCAGTAAAATTATCTTTCACCAAATAGTTTTGATTCAAAAATTCTAATGTTTCAGGACTAGGATTATATTCTCTTCCATGAGCATCAAAATACCAAAATGAAGAGAGAGATTCTTTATTTAATGATTTTTGCTGAGCAATAAACTCATCAAGTGTTGCTCCAAAAATCTCAGTACTTTTATTTTCTTTATTGAAAAAATATGGTAAATACCAAGACAAACTACTTACCACTTTATGATTTTTATCATTCTTTTCAATGATGTAGGATGTAGTTTCTCTAAACTGTGTCTTTTTGACTGAATGATAATATTTTTGTATTCCAAACATATCAAACAAGAAAAATATAAGATATATACTAATGAAAACTATTTTTAAAAGCTTTCCTTTTATTTGCATCAAACCAATAGCTAGTAGAATGATAATTGCTGGCAAAACACCCAGAAAATATCTATCTAATATTATTGGGTTTGAAATATAAGAACTTATTAAAGGAACAATAATAGTTAATGAAATCCAAAGTACTAAAATTATAGCACTCCAATTAGTCTCTTCATTTTCACTATTTTTTCTTTTTTCAGATTTAAATAAGCTATATATAAAACCAATGAATAACATCCCATTTAGGAAAATAATGATTTCAGAATTTCCAAAAAAACTTTTGTAAATTAATTTAAAAGAGTCTGGACCTGGAGCTGGAATCCAAAAGCTTTTGATACTAAATATTTTCATCAAGGAGTGCATAGAAGGTATATATACAATCAATAAAACAATTGTTGCTAGTATTGAGCCTTTGAAAAACTGTTTTTTATCTAAGTCTTTTTTAAGAAATAAAAACAAAAGAAATATAATGGCTTGAGCAAACAGAGTAAAAAATCCGATAAAATGTGAGTGCAGCATAAGACTTGCCGTTAATCCAAACCAAATTGCATTTTTAATAGTGTTTGATTTCAAATACATCAACATCCTGTAAAAAGACAATAGCATAAATAGCGTGAAAAGAATATATGGCCTTGCTTCTTGTGAGAAATAAATCATAAAATAATTCATTCCAAATAATAATGCTGCAACAAGTGCTGTTTTATTATCAATTAATTTCTTTACTAACTTATAAAAAACATAAACAGCTAAAACTCCCAAAATTGCCGAAAAAAATCTGGCAACAAAAATAGAATAGCCAAAAATTTTAAACAGAAAGTATAAGATGTAGAAGTAAAGTGGAGGCATTTGCTCTCCTGAAAGAATTTGGCTATAAACTTCTGAGAGAGAAGCATTTGGATTTGCCTCATTTAAAGTGTGAATTTCATCTAGCCAAGGACTTTGATAATCTAAATGAAAAAACCGTAACAAAGCACTTAAAACCAATATTGCAATGATTAAATAATTGCCTTTAACAAGTGATACTATTTTTTGTTTCATCAGTATTTATTTTAAATTTTTGTGATAATAATCTTTACTTTCTATAAAATCTACATATGTTTTTGAATTTGGAACAGCAATGTTTTTTCTAGAACTAAGTTGTAGTAATAATACAATCAATGTAACTGTAAATAGTTGAAGCATGATTCCTGTAAGAATGAGTGTTAAACTTGAAGCCCAACCTGGAATGGCATTATCAGTGAATATTTTTTGATATAAAATATAAAAAATTGAGATTGCACAAAGCAAAATTCCATACAGTGTAAATTTTAAAATTCTTAATGAAAGGAAATCAAAATAAACAGATATTGAACTCAACCCGTGAATAGTAAGGTTGTAAAAGTTCATTTTTGATGCGCCATGAAATCTCTTTCCTCTATCCAACAAAACCTTATCAAAAGGAATTTTAGACTGAATAACACCACCTGAAAAATGATTCCATATATTATTTTGATGTACTACTTTTGATAAAAGCGCTTCTGGTATCACACTAAAATTACCAAAACTTATTTTTTGTCCTGTGAAAAGTTTGAACAGTTTTTTGTAAATAACATATCCAAATTTAAAGAAAACAGTTTCTTGACGTTTTCTTCTTTGCGCAAAAATAATTTTTTTATGGTTGTTTTCCCCGGCTTTTTCAATCAATGAAATAATATCTTCTGGCTTGTCTTCTCCATCACAATCCATGACAACTACATAATCTGTATCGTCAATTTCATTATAGATATATTGAAGTCCTGTAGCGATTGCTCTTTGGTGACCAATATTAATTTTAAGGTGAATTAAGGTAATGTTAAGTGAAGTTTTAGACAAACTATTTACCTCAGTAGAGCCATCATTTATTGCAATTAACGAAAAAACATACTCTTTATCGTGTTTTTTTTGAAGTGCTTCTAATTGGGATGTAAGAACTTCAAAACTCTCCCAATCGTTATAAACCGGAGTTAAGCAGTGAATTTTTTTCATTTTATAATATGTATAAAATCAATTTGAAAAATGAAAGATTTTTAATGATGAAAAATCTTTTAATTGTTTTCACTTACAAATCAAATCATTAAATGTGTCTTTGACCTCAAAACTCGTCAATTTTTTAAGAAATTTATCTTTTTCAGACAACACAATTTCTTCATCTTTTAGTTTCCAGTCAATATTTAAGCTTTCATCATTATAGATAATACCTCCTTCTGAATCTTTGTGATAATAATTATCGCACTTATAAAAAAATATTGTATTGTCTTCTAAAACAGCAAAACCGTGCGCAAATCCTCTAGGCACAAATAATTGTTTGTTATTTTCACCTGACAATTCTATGGAAAAAGACTGTCCAAAGGTTTCTGAACTTTTTCTAATATCAACAACAACATCCAACACTTTTCCTTGTATCACTCTTACTAATTTTGCTTGAGCAAACTCTCCCTTTTGAAAATGCAAGCCTCTTAAAACGCCTCTTTGGGATAATGATTGATTGTCTTGAACAAAATTTATTTTTAATCCTGTTTTTTCTTCGAACTTTTGCAAGTTAAAAGACTCAAAAAAGCTGCCTCTTCCATCATCAAAAATTGTGGGTTCTATAATAAAACAACCTTTTAAATGCGTCTCTGTAACTGTCATTATAAATCCATTAAATTTTTACCATAACCACTTTTCAACAGCGGTTTTACTAATTCAATTAATTGATTTTTATCAATAAATCCTGATTTATA
>JANQTK010000173.1 GCA_030731695.1 Polaribacter sp. | reverse complement strand
CCACTATTTTGAATGAAAATTGGCTTTTTTTCCTCACAAATTTGTGTTGCTCTAAAGCCACTTTTGGTGCAAATTTCCACTTCAGTCATTTCATCAAAAGGTTTATCAAACCAAACTGAATTGGGGAGTTTATCAAAAACAGCAAACAAAATAGGCGCTGCAGTTTGTACGCCAACCAAACCAGGTCTGCCTTCACCATCAGCATTGCCAACCCAAACTCCCACAACAAAATCTTTGGTAGCACCAATTGCCCAAGCATCTCTAAAACCAAAACTCGTTCCTGTTTTCCAGGCAATCTGCTTGGAAGAATCAAAAAACTCCCAGTTTTCTTCGGCATCAGGTCTGTTGACTTCCTTTAAACTTTCGAAAGTGAGATAGCAAGAAGCTGCATCAAAAATAGTTTTTTGGGATGATTTTGTTCCAAAATCTACTTTTTTTTCAGCATAAAAAGTCGGTTCGCAAAACTCATTTGTAAAATATTGACTCGAATTTTCAGTATAATGATTGATGGTTGAAGCCATAGAAGCATAGGTTTTTGACAAATCCCACAAATTGCTTTCTGCACCACCTAAAGCCAATGTCAATCCATAATGATTGGCACTTTTTTTAATGTCTTTTAATTGTAATTGCTGCAAATAATGATGAAATTTTTCCAATCCAAATTGCTGCAACATGCCAACTGTTGGCACATTCAAAGATTTTGACAAGGCCAATTTTGCCGAGACAGCACCTGCATACATTTTATCAAAATTTTCAGGATGGTAACTTCCGTAATTCTTTGGAACATCAGCCACTAAAGTGTTTGGCAATAACTCGCCATTATCCAGCATAGCTGCATATAAAAACGGTTTTAAAATGCTTCCAGTACTTCTTGGTTTGTCAATAATATCCACATCTTTTTGATTTTTTTTTAATGTTGGTGAATTTCCAACATATGCCAAAACTTTTCGAGTTTTTACATTCAAAACCAATACAGCCATATTGTTGATGCCATTTTTAGAAAGCTGATTGTAATGCTGTTCCACAATTTCATTGGCTTGTTGTTGTAGATTTTTATCAATAGTGGTTTGCACAAAATTTCCTTTTTTTTGCTGATGGATTTTTTGCAATAAATGGGGCGCAATTTGTGGCAAAGCATACGGTTTATCAGGAATTTCCTCTAAAATTGACAATTGATACGTTAGCGAATCAATCTTTTTTTCGAGCAATAATTTTCGCAATAATCGATTTCTTTTTTCCAATAACTGCTGCTTGTTTTTCCCTGGATAAATTAAATTTGGTGCGTTTGGCAATACTGCTAATGTGGCTGCTTCTGCCCAAGAAAGTTCTGTTGATTTTCTATTAAAATAGCGCCAAGAAGCGGCATTTAAACCAACGACATTTCCGCCAAAAGGCGCATTTGATGCCCAAAATGCTAAAATTTCGTCTTTAGAATGTCTGATTTCCAAACGTGTTGCTAAAATGATTTCAATGATTTTTTCAAAATACGTTCTGGATTGATTGTTTCTACTCAAACGAATTACTTGTTGTGTGATGGTACTACCTCCTCTTTGGACTTTTCCTGCCTCAAAATTTTGGTAAACAGCTTTGAAAATCGATATTGGATTGAATCCTGGATGTTTGTAAAAATAGGCGTCTTCAAACTGGACAACACAAGTTTTGAATTTTTCAGGTACTTCGTTTTCATGAGGAAAACGCCATTGACCATCCTCTGCAATCAATGCTCCTAACAACTCATTTTTTTCGCTGACAATTACAGTTGATGTAGGTTTTGTAAACAATTTTTTGGGCAAACAAAAGGCATACAACAATAAGAATATTGAAATAAAAATCCATTTCAACAAGGGGTTAAAACCCCTTGTTATTGTACCACTTTTATCCAACTTCCTTTGGTTTTTACAAAATAATCATTGTCATACATGGCTTCAACTTGAATTCCTGGCAAATAATAATTGCCTAAATACGCTGCATTTAGCAACACTGTAAATGTTTTAGTCTCGGGTTTTGCAGTTTGCTTTTTCAAATCAATGTAAAAATGAACACGATCATCTTTTACATCTGTATAGCGTGCTTCACTTTTGATAGCAGTTCCAAAATCAGTAAAACGTGTGTTTACAATTTCCCATCCTGATGGAAAAATTTGAGTAATAGCAATGTCATTTACATCCGTATTTTTTGGATTACTTACCGTAATTGTTGCTACAAAATCTTGTCCTTGTTTCAATTCATTGACTGAAATTGGAGCTCCTTTCAAATCTTTGTATTGTACAGAAACACTCAAACCTCTACTTTCAGAAATTTCATTTCCAAGAGCTGGTTTTCCGAAATTTAACAATCTTACATACACTATATTCGGTTCATTATTTTTAATTCGGATGGAATTTTTACCATTTTTTACCACAATATTTCTTTGAATTAACGAAGATTTTGTGTCAATTCTCTCCGTTTTTGCACCATTTGTCAGGCTAATTTTCATTGCTTTCCCTCCGTTTTTTTCTACCATTTTTCCAATTGCCAACAAACTAAAAGCAGTGGTTTGTGTGCTCATCCATTGGTTGCTAGACAAATCTTTTGCAATGGAAGTTGCCAATTCTTTGGTATTTTTATTATTTGTCAATAGTAACGTTTCTAGAGCCATTGCAGCATTTCTGGTAGTGGAACCATAGTTGTAAAAATCACTTTCAGAAAAATCCAATTTGGCATTTTTCAGAATAGCATCACTAGCTTCTTTTTGTCCAACCAACACATAAGCAGCTGCCAAACGCCATTTTGCATCATTGGATAATTGTGGAAATTCGCGCAAACGATTCATCGCTGATAAATCAGGATTGTTTGCCAATGCCAACGTATATAATCTGTAAGCTTGTTCCAAATCGCCCAAATAGTTGTTATAACTTGGTCTCCAATTTCGGGCAACTTGTTTTTGATAGGCAATAAAATTCGTCTTAAATGTTAATGGCAACACAAATCCTTTTTTCTCTGCTTCTAACATAAAATGTCCTGCATACGAAGTTCCCCAATCGCTAGTTTCATCTTCACCTAGCCAATAACTCAAACCACCATTTGGTTTTTGGAAATTCCCAATTTTTTGAATTCCTTGCGTAATGTTCTCCTGAATTTCTTGTTTTTTTGCAGATGAAATATCAAAAATAGAAGGCATATACAATTGTGGAAAAACACTGGACGTAGTTTGCTCCAAACATCCATGAGGATATTGAATCAAATATGCCAATCTCGATGTAAAATTCATAGCAGGAATTGTAGATAATTCGAGCATTGCAGCATTAGATCCTTCAACTCCAAATGTCTCGAAATCAATAGTTTTTTCGGAATTTGCTTGCAAGGTTTCTTCTATAAGTTTAGAGGCTATTGGATTTGGATTTACGACTTCTAAAGTTACTTTGTATTTAGAAGTTTGACCATTTCCAGTGCCAATAATTTCAACAGTTTGAGTTCCTGTAACATTCAAAACGTCCAAATCTACATAGCACATTTTTTCGTCAGATTTTGAAAAAGAGATGGTTTGTGAATTGTTTCCAATTATTTTCAATCCTTTGCTAGTATTGACTTTTATAGATACATTTTTGATGTTATCATCCATGGTAAAAATACTGATAGGCAAACGTACTTTTTCTTTGGGTGATAATTTTCTTGGTAATGTTGCTAAAATCATCAAAGGTTTTTTTACAGGAATTGTTTTTTCTGCACTTCCATACGCTTCTTCTTTTACATTTCCAGCAACAACCATTGTTCGAACAGAACCAATATAATTTGGCAGTGTAATTTTGTGTGATTTTTTAGCCCCTTTTTCTAACTGAAAAGGCCCTAAATATTTTACAACAGGTTCAAATCTATTCACTTTTGGATTTTTTCCTTTCTCCAAATTTCCATCACCACCAATCGCAAAAACCTGGTCAACACTTCCTGAATACGCACCAATTACGTCATCAAAAATATCCCAAGTTTTGATGCCCAAAGCTTCTCTTGCAAAGAAATTTTCAAAAGCATTGGGTGTTTTAAAACGGGTTAAATCCAACAATCCATCTTCTACAATTGCAATAGAATAGGTCATGGATTTGTTATTTTTTTCAGATACAGAAAGGGTAAATTCTTTTTCTGGTTGCAATTCATTTGGCATTGAAATTTGTGGTTCTAATTTGGTGGATGCATCTTCTACAAACAATGGAATTGTTCCAAAAAGTCGGATTGGCAAATCGTTTTCAGTAGTTTGATGTGGTTGCAATAATGAAATACTTGCATACACATTTGGCGCCATGTTTTTGGTAATTGGAATTTCGACTGTGGTCATTCCTTTTTCTACTGCCACCCATTTCGTTTCTAAAATTTTGGTGCCATTTTCAATACTTACCAATGCATTTCCA
>JANQTK010000172.1:43952-47870 GCA_030731695.1 Polaribacter sp. | reverse complement strand
TAATAAATCACGAATTTCAGCCAACAATTCTTCTTGACTTGGCCCTTTTGGAGCTTCAGGTGCTGGAGCTTCTTTTTTCTTAGTACTATTTACTCCTTTTACAATCATAAACATCACGAAAGCTACAATCACAAAATCAATCAGATTGGTAATAAATTCACCATACATTACACTCACTTCACCAACAACTGTTCCTGAAGCATCAGCCATTCCTTCTTTGATTGTCCATTTTAAATCTTTAAAATCAGCATTAAAAATCAATCCGATCAATGGCGAAACGATTCCGCCTGTAAAAGCACTTACTACTTTGTTGAAAGCAGCTCCCATCACAAAGGCAACTGCAATGTCAATGAGGTTTCCCTTCATTGCAAAATCTTTAAATTCTTTAAGCATTCCCATAATTATTAGGTTTTAGTTTATTAACACTGCTAAAATACTAAAAATATTTAATATTTTAACATTTTTTTAACGCGATGAGAAATTCCAGTCAAAATCTCGTAAGTAATTGTTTCTGCAGCATCTGCCAATTCTTGAATCGTTTTTTGATGATTGAAAATTATAGCTTCGTCACCTTCTTTACAATCGATATTTGTAACATCAACCATAATCATATCCATACAAACATTTCCAAGAATAGGCGCTTTTTGATTGTTGATTGTTACAAATCCTTTGGCATTTCCTAACGCTCTCGAAATTCCGTCAGCATGGCCAATTGGAATTGTAGCAGAACGAATTTTTTTTGAAGCAATAAATGCTCTGTTATAACCCACAGAATTCCCAGGGTCCATTTCGTGAATTTGAGAAATAATAGATATTAAATTATGGGTGTTTTTCAATTGCGATGTTTCAAAATCATCATTTCCAAAACCATACAATCCAATTCCAATTCGAACCATATCAAATTGAGCTTCAGGATAATTAATCACTCCAGATGTATTACAAATATGTAACATAGGTTTGTAAGTCAAAAATGCATCAAACTCATTTACAATATTTTTAAAACTTTCGATTTGACGATTTGTAAATTCTCGTTCATTCAAATCTTCACTTGCCACCAAATGCGAAAATAAAGATTGAATTTTTACATGCTTATTTTCTCTCAATCCATCAATTATTTTTGGAACATCTGAAGGTAAAAATCCAAGTCTATTTAATCCGGTATTAAATTTTATATGAATTGGGTATTCCGTTAATGAATTGCTTTTCGCTAGTTTTAAAAAAGCATGAAAAGTTTCGAAACTATACAAATTGGGCTCTAAACAATTATCTATAATTGATTGAAAATTAATAATTTGAGGGTGTAAAACCAAAATAGGTTTTCGAATATTAGCCTCTCTTAAAGCGATTCCTTCATGAGCATACGCTACAGCAAAATAATCAATTTTATCTTGTAAAAATGTGGCAACTTGCACTTCATCACTTCCGTAACTAAATGCTTTTACAACGGCTAAAATTTTGGTTGTTGGTAATAACTTTTTCTTAAAATAATTGAGATTGTGTTCTAGTGCTTTTCCATCAATTTCTAGAACAGTTACATGATTATTCATCTGAAGTTGTGTCTTTCTTAGCGTTATTTTGTTCTCTAATAGCTTTAAAATAAGCTGCTCTTGATAAAGGTTCGTATTCTTGTATTTCGCCTAAAACAACCAATTTGTCATTCGAAGATTTCCGAAAACTGTAATGAGCCAAGTTTCCAGTATGTGTGCAAACGGCATGAACTTTCGTAACATATTCTGCAGTTGCCATCAAAGCAGGCATAGGACCAAAAGGATTTCCCTTAAAATCCATATCCAAGCCAGCTACAATTACGCGAATCCCTCTATTTGCCAAATCGTTACAAACAGCCACTATTTCGTCATCAAAAAATTGCGCTTCATCAATACCAACAACATCAACATCATTAGCTAACAAACGAATGTTTGAGGCAACTGGAACTGGTGTTGAACGAATTCTATTATCATTGTGCGAAACAACTTCGTCATCATCATAACGAGTATCAATCGCTGGTTTAAAAATTTCAACACGCTGTTTTGCAAATTGAGCACGTTTTAAACGACGAATTAATTCTTCGGTTTTTCCTGAAAACATAGAACCACAAATGACTTCTATCCAACCAAATTGTTCTGTATGATTTACTGTATTTTCAAGAAACATTTTGTAATTTTAAGCGTTCTAGTTTTATATTTTTGTGTTACTTTGAGTTTCAACAAATTTATAAATATTTATACTGAAAAATGGATTTCAACAAACAACTTATGCACAAAAAATTAGAAAAAGATTTGATCAGTTTGGCGCACGATATTTTAAAAATGAAAAATCGTGATGATATTTTTGCTTTGAAAGAAAAGTCACAAGACGTTTTTGAACGCATTTCTATGCTGGCTTTTATTGAAGAATATGTCAATACAACACCTAATTTAGAGACCACAAAAGATGATTTGATTGAAACTGTTGAAAAAGCTTTTGAGTTAAAAACAGCCAATTTAGAAGTTGAAAATGTTCTAGAAAATGCAGATCCTGTTCAAATTGAAGAACCAAAAGTTATGGAAACTATCGAAGAAATTGAAGTAACTTCAACAATTGAAGAAACCGAGATTAGCATTTCTGAACCAATTTTAGAACAACCTTTTGATGAATTAGAAGAAATTATGTTTGCTGAAAAAACAGTTGAAGATGATGTTGAAATTGAAATAAATCAAACTGATGAACGAAAAGTACCAACTTTAGAGGACGAATTATTTGATACCATTTCAGTGGATATTATGGCTGATTTATTCGAAAATGTGCAACCAAAATCACTCAATGATCGTTTGGTAAATAGCATTCAAATTGGTTTGAATGACAGAATTGCTTTTGTAAAACATCTTTTTAATGGCGAACAGGAAGACTTTAACAGAGTTGTTTCTCAACTTAATTCTTACGAATCTGAAAATGAAGCCAAAAAATTTATTGAAAAAGTTGTCAAGCCAGATTATAATTGGGCTGAGCATGAAGATTTAGAAAATCGTTTTTTAGAGATTATTGCCCGTAAATTTGCCTAAAAATCTGATTTTTGAAACCAATTTTAATTCAAACGCATTTCCACCACAGAAAAACAGGAGTTACTAGAAGTATTGAAAATGTACTCCCTTTTTTTGATGAAAAGTTTCAAACTTTCGTCTATGGAAATACTATTGATGGACCTAAAATAAGCACAGTTCAATTTTTAAAATTGTTGTTTTCTAGTCAAAGAATAACGGTTCATTGTCATCGAAATAATGAAATAGTACGAATGCTACTGTTTCGGTTTTTTGGTGCAAAATTTAAATTAATTGCGTCTAGACACTCAGCTACAAAACCATCAAAATTTACTTTTTGGTTGCTAAAAAAAGCAGATAAAGTTGTAACTCTTATAAAAAGTATGAGTGATTCTCTGGGAATTAAAAACACCTTAATTGCGCACGGAGTTAATGTGCAAAATTTCGCACCAAATTCAGGAACGAAACTTCCTCAAATTACTCAAGAAAACATCATTTTAAATACAGGAAGAATCAGAAAAGCAAAAGGACAACTCACACTTTTAAATGCTGCCAAAGTGCTAAAAAACCATCAAAATTGGTGTTTGGTTTTTGTTGGAAAAGTAGATAAACCAGCATTTTTAATGGAACTAAAAACGATTGCTAAAGAACTAGAAATCGAAAAACAAATGTATTTTTTTGAGGAAACCAGAGAAATTATTCCTTTTTATCAAGCATCAAAAATATTTGTAGCACCAAGTTTTTCAGAGGGATTTTCGTTGGTTACTGCCGAAGCAATGGCTTGTGAATGTACTGTAATTGCTACAAAAAATGTAGGTGTTCATGATGATTTGATTGCCGATAAAAAAAATGGATATTTGTTTGAAGCGGGAAATTCAGAAGAGCTTTCGATTATTTTACA
>JANQTK010000172.1:42165-43852 GCA_030731695.1 Polaribacter sp. | reverse complement strand
TTTGCGCGTCTGTTAAAAAGTGCTTCATAGCTTTTTGTAAATGCGTACATTTCCTCTAATTGAGCCACATTTACAGGGTTTGCTTTTACTTCTTGAAGTTCAAAATTAGCAGTATTTACTTCTTTTAAAATTCTTCTGCAAGTATCACAAGTCTGCAAAAAATAAACTTTTTTCATATTTATGGAGTATATTTACACGTCAAAATTACAACTAAAAATGAAAACTGAATTCGATATTCTCAGAAAATCAAGAGCACTTTTTTTAAAAGAATTAGAGGGATTAACCTTAGCGCAATTACATACAATTCCAACAGGATTTAAAAATCACATTGCTTGGAATGTAGCACACGTTTTGGTAACGCAACAATTATTGCATTATCAATTGTCAGAATTGAACTGTTTATGTCCTGATGATTTGATAGAAACTCACAGAAAAGGCACTTCCCCTTCAGTTACTTTTTCTGAAGAAGAATTTGAGGAAGTTAAAGAGCTTTTTGCAGGTTTACCTGATACTTTACAAGAAGATTATGAAGCAGGAATTTTTGAAAATTACACAGAATATCCAACAAGCACAGGATTTGTAATTCATTCGATTGAAGAAGCAATTTCGTTCAATAATTTTCATGAAGGAATTCATTATGGAATTGTAAGAGCCATCAAAAAATTTGTTTAAACATGGATATTTTTTTTATTGCAACCGTTTTAATTGTCCTTTCTTCCATCTTTGGATATATCAATCAACGATTTATCAAATTGCCAAGTGCTATTGGATTGATGTTGATAACCATTCTGTTTACACTTTCAGTGGTAATCATCAGTTTTTTTGATGACACTTTATTACAGCAAGAAAAAGAATTCATTCAAAGTATCGATTTTAAAACAGTTTTATTGGATATAATGTTGAGTTTTCTGCTTTTTGCAGGAGCTTTACATACTAATTTTGCTGAATTAAAAGCGCAAAGAAAACCAGTAATTGCTTTTGCAACATTGGGAATTTTAATTTCTACATTCCTATCAGGAGTATTTGTTTATTATATTTTACAGTTGATACAATTTCCAGTTGATTTTATTTACTGTTTACTTTTTGGAGCGTTGATTTCGCCAACAGATCCTATTGCTGTTTTGGGGATTATGAAAAAAGTAGGTGCCCCAAAAAACCTTGAAATTAAAATTGTAGGTGAATCTTTATTTAATGATGGAGTTGGAGTGGTTGTTTTTTTAACAATTTATCAAATTGCAAAAGGCGCAACTGCGATTTCATTGGGTGATATTACTCAATTATTTTTAATTGAAGTTGTGGGTGGTTTGGCTTTAGGATTATTAATTGGGTGGATTTGTTATCGACTAATGAAAACAATTGACGATTATGATACGGAAGTAATCATCACATTAGCAGCAGTTATGGGAGGAACTTTATTGGCTCAAAAACTGCATGTTTCTGCACCTTTAGCAATGGTTACAGCAGGTTTGTTGATAGGTGAAGATACCATCAAAAAAAATTCAATGAGCAAAATCACACAACAATATGTTGATAAATTTTGGGAATTGATTGATGTTCTTTTAAATACCGTTTTGTTTGTTTTGATTGGAATGGAAATTTTAGTATTAACCCTAGAAACCACTTATATTTTAGCAGGATTTATAGTAATTCCGTTTTTGTTGATTGCCAGATATATTTCCCTTTTATT
>JANQTK010000172.1:27662-42065 GCA_030731695.1 Polaribacter sp. | reverse complement strand
CAGGATTTATAGTAATTCCGTTTTTGTTGATTGCCAGATATATTTCCCTTTTATTGCCCATAAAATTGTACGCTACTAAATTAGGATTTGCACCAAAAACCAATCTCATTATGACTTGGGGAGGTTTACGTGGTGGAATTTCAATAGCGTTGGCACTGAGTTTAACGCACGATATGTATCGTGATTTATTTCTAGTTATTACCTATATCGTAGTTGTATTTTCTATTTTAATTCAGGGATTAACAGTTGGAAAACTCATCAAAAAATATACTAATTCATAAAAATTTCAACACATACTACCAATGAAATTCAATACCAAAACCATTCATGGAGGTCAAAAACACGAAGCAGCAACAGGTGCTGTAATGCCTCCCGTTTTTTTAACATCCACTTTTGCACAATCAAGTCCTGGAGTTCATCAAGGTTATGAATATTCTAGAGGTGCAAATCCCACAAGAACAGCCTTAGAAAACAGTTTTGCATCGATTGAAAATGGTACACATGGTTTGGCTTTTTCTTCTGGATTATCAGCTATTGATTGTGTGTTGCGCTTGTTAAATCCGGGTGATGAAATTGTTGCGGGTGATGATTTATATGGAGGAACATATAGAATGTTTACAAGATTGTTTCAAAAATATGGACTTACATTTTCGTTTGTTGATATGAATTTAGTGGAGAATGTAACCAATGCAATTACTGATAAAACAAAATTAGTTTGGTTAGAAACACCTACAAATCCGTTAATGAAAATTGCAGATATTGAAGCAATTACCAAACGTGTAAAAGAAAAAAATTCAACGATTTTAGTGGCAGTTGATAATACTTTTGCAACACCTTATTTACAACAACCTTTAGATTTGGGAGCAGATATTGTGATGCATTCTGCCACAAAATATTTAGGAGGTCACTCTGATGTGATTATGGGAGCTTTGATGGTAAAAGATGAAAAATTAGCTGAATCCTTGCATTTTATTCAGTTTGCTGCAGGTGCAATTGCCAGTCCAATGGATTCTTTTTTAGTGTTAAGAGGTATCAAAACCTTGCATATAAGAATGCAGCGTCATTGCGAAAATGGAAAAGCTGTGGCACATTTTTTACAAAATCATCCAAAAGTTGGAGAAGTTTATTTTCCTGGATTTGAAACGCATCCAAATCATGACATTGCCAAAAAACAAATGAAAGATTTTGGAGGAATGGTTTCATTTCGATTGAAAGATACTAGCAAAGCTGCTGCTTTTCAATTTTTAGAAAATACACACGTTTTTACCTTAGCAGAATCTTTAGGAGGTGTTGAAAGTTTGGTGAATCATCCAGCAACAATGACACACGCTTCTATTCCTGAAAAAGAACGATTAAAAATCGGAATTACAGATTCATTGATTCGTTTAAGTGTTGGTATTGAGGATATTGATGATTTATTGTCTGATTTGGATCAGGCTTTATATGCGTAAATTCAGACTGATTTTTTAATCAACATCAAACGTTTCTTCTAAAAAGAAATTGGCTCTCAATTCAAAATTAGAAAGTTGATCGTGATAAATAATTCGCTCAGGAAATTGTTTTTTGAGGAAGTTTCCTGTATCCCATTGATTGTTTTTGTTTTTATCAACAATGATTCTGATGGAGTATTTTTTGGGTTCTAACAAATCAAAAACAATTTTACTAGAATTGTTTACAAATTGCCGCTCAATCAAAATATCTTGTTTATTTCCAGAAAGCAACTCCACAATCAAGTTTTCATTATTGAAGTTATTGACGTTTAGTGTAATTTTTCCATAATCATCTATTTTCTTTGTTCCAAATTTCACAGAAATGGTATCATTTTTAAAAGAATAAATATCTTGAAATGCGGCAGGCAATGCTGTTAAAGTATATTTTTCAGAAGGTTTTTTGTCAAAAATAAGAGCTATTTTATTTTCTTTTTCCAAAAATAATGTTGTGAAATTTACGGCTAAGGTATCTTTATCAACCAAACTTATTTTAGAACTGTCAATTTGCAAAATAGGATGATTGCTATTTACAAAAATGGTATCTCTAAAATTCAAGGTGTTTTTTGGAGAAATATCAATAGATAAAGAGTCCATTTTTTCTTTCCTCAATTTTACAGTCACTGTATCTGAAAAAAGTTCATTAGTTACAATAAAATTCAAAGAATCTGTTTCAAAAGGAGTAAACCAATAGTTGAGAGAATCTTTATTTTTTTCGAATTTGGAGACACTCTTAAAATTTTCAGGAACTTTTGATGTTACCTGAATTTTCATATCTGTTTGCTTTCCTTCAAAAGCAAATTGCAATTTTCCTTTAGATAGTTCTCTTCCTCTAACAAATTTATAAGGTTGAACTTCCTTGAATAATGTTATTGGTTTTATCAAAATACTGTCTTTAGGCAATTGAATGGTATCTGCTAAAAATCCTATTTTATCCAATTTAGGATTGAATATATAATCGCTCACTTCTTCTTTTAAAGCAACAGCAAAATACTTTCCCTCTCTAACATTTGTAAACTTAAAATTCGTTGTATCTAGCGTGTTTGTAACGTAATTTGGTTTCTTTTTGTAGATGATAGAATCTTTATACGAACTATCAATTCGATACAATAACACATTTACGTTTCTTGGAATTTCTTTTAAAATGGCATCATTAATGGTTCCTGCTGTTAACAAGGAATCAATATATGTTCCTGTTGAAAAAACATATTTAAAATTCTCTAAAACATTTGATTCGTTATTGTCTTGAACTGCATTTCCAAAGTTGAAAATATAAGTGGTGTTTTCTTGTAGAGTATCTAAAATTTGAATTTTGATTTCTTTACTTGGCGCTCCTTGAGGTGAAATTAAAGGTGGATTTTTCATTGGAGGAGAAATTACCAATTGTTTGTTCAAATCCTTCAAAGTAATGAATTCGTTGAAGTTTAACTTCACTACTTTTTTATCAAATTTTACGGTATTGTAAGGTGGAATAGAATTTACAAATAAGGGTGCATCTTCGTCTTTTGGACCTCCTTCAGGCCTTCCTGTTCTGGCGCAATTAGCCACAAAAAGGATTATTGTAAAAAGAAAAATAATTCTATAAAATGCTTTCACTCAAACTTAATTTTGACACAAATTAACGATTTATTCTAGGAATTTTAAATGCAAAAACTAAAATATTATCTAAAAAGAAAAAAATGTCAGTACATCAAGTCAGCAATTGCCATTGTTAAAATACTTATTTTACAATTTTCTGATTTTTGAAACACATTTGCACAAGATTCTAAAGTGGCTCCAGTTGTAATTACATCATCAATTAATAAAATATGTTTGTTAGTAAAAACGTCAGGATTTTTCAATAAAAATTTAGTATCAATATTGCTAAATCGTTCAAAACGAGCTTTAAAGGTTTGTGTTTTAGTTGATGAAACTCTCACTAATTCATTTTCTAAAAACGGAATATTCAAATGATTCGTTAGTGTTTTTCCGAATTTTGTTACTTGATTGTAGCCTCTTTGCTTTAGTTTTTTAGGATGTAATGGCACAGGAATGATAAAGTCAACATCCTTAAATTCTTCTTTTTCTCGAATAATTTCGCCAAGCCAATTTCCAAAAAATTCACCAATTTCTTCGTTTCCACGATATTTTAATTCGTGAATTAATTTTTGAGTGATACCTTCTTTTTTAAAAAATAGTAATGAATAGCCTTTTTCAATATCAATTCTTCCATAAAAAGTTTGTGTTACACTGTTTTTATCAAAACTTGTAAAATTTGTCAAAGGCAAATCATGCCTGCAAACTGTACAAATTATTTTTTCGTTCATCACCAATTGTTCTTCACAAACACCACAAAGTTTTGGATAGAAAAGATGGATGAAATCGTATAGAATTCTCATCTTTTTGCAATTTTTTGTTTAAAAGTACTAATTATTTTCAAAAATTTAAATTTTAGCACATAACTTTTTTGAAGTGAGTAAACTACTGTACTTTTTTCTTGAAAAAAACACGCAAACGTTTATCTTTGCGCTCATTATGGCAATACAAGAAGATCACTTTAAAAAAGTTTTATCGCACGCAAAAGAATACGGATATGTATTTCAATCATCAGAAATTTATGATGGTTTAAGTGCGGTGTATGATTACGCTCAAAATGGTGTTGAGCTTAAAAAAAATATAAGAGAATATTGGTGGAAAGCAATGGTGCAAATGCACGAAAACATTGTTGGCATTGACGCTGCAATTTTAATGCATCCAACAACTTGGAAAGCATCAGGACATGTGGACGCTTTTAATGATCCTTTAATTGATAATAAAGATTCGAAAAAACGATACAGAGCAGATGTTTTAATTGAAGATTATTGCGCCAAAATTGAAGCCAAAATTGACAAAGAAGTTGAAAAAGCGGCGAAACGTTTTGGAGAAGCTTTTGACAAAGAAACTTTTGTAAAAACTAATCAACGAGTTGTTGAATATCAAGAAAAAATCAATGCAATTTTATCAAGAATGGGCAAATCTTTGGCAAGTGAAGATTTGGCAGATGTAAAAGCATTGATTGAAGAATTGGAAATTGCAGATCCATTAACTGGTTCAAGAAATTGGACAGAAGTAAAGCAATTCAACTTGATGTTTGGAACGCAAATTGGTGCATCTGCTGAAAACTCTACACAAGTTTATTTACGTCCAGAAACTGCACAAGGAATTTTTGTCAATTTCTTAAATGTTCAAAAATCAGGCAGAATGAAAATTCCTTTTGGAATTGCTCAAACCGGAAAAGCGTTTAGAAATGAGATTGTTGCAAGACAATTTATTTTTAGAATGCGCGAATTTGAACAAATGGAAATGCAGTTTTTTATCAAACCAGGCACTCAAAAAGAATGGTATGAACAATGGAAACAAACGCGTTTACAATGGCACTTGAGTTTAGGAATGGGTGCAGAAAATTACCGTTTTCACGATCATGAAAAATTAGCACATTACGCAGATGCAGCTGCAGATATTGAATTTAAATTTCCTTTTGGATTTAAAGAATTAGAAGGAATTCACTCAAGAACGGATTTCGATTTAAAAGCACACGAACAATATTCTGGAAAAAAATTACAGTATTTTGATCCGGAAGAAAACAAAAGTTATGTGCCTTATGTAGTAGAAACTTCTGTTGGTTTAGACAGAATGTTTTTAGCGGTTTTCTCCAATTCTTTGCAAGAAGAAGCGCTAGAAAATGGAACTTCAAGAACGGTTTTACGTTTGCCAGCAGTTTTAGCACCTTACAAAGCGGCTATTTTGCCATTGATTAAAAAAGATGGCTTACCAGAAATAGCTCGTGAAATTTTTGAGGATTTGAAATGGGAATTTAACGTAGATTATGATGAAAAAGATGCTGTTGGAAGACGTTATAGAAGACAAGATGCTAATGGAACGCCATTTTGTATCACTGTGGATCATGAAACGTTGCAAGACAATTCAGTAACTATAAGACATAGAGATTCTATGGAGCAAAAACGAGTTGCTATTGCCGATGTAAAAGCAATTATAAAAGCGGAAGTTGATGTAAAAACCTGGTTACAAAGAATGTAACTTTTATAAGAAATTAATTAAAAACGCATCTTGAAAAAGATGCGTTTTTTTTATATCACTTATTTTGTTTTACAAGTTGAAATTCCGAAAGGAGCATACAAAGGACAAAAACTGATGAAACTTGTCGCTAAAAAAACGCCTCCTAAAATTAGTAAAATCAATCCTAAAGTTCCTGAAATTGTTCCTGTAAAATACAAAACGGCAATCACTATCGCAATTAAACTACGAATGATTTTGTCTGTTGAACCCATGTTTTTTTTCATGATATTAATTTTTTTGATTGTTCCATAAAATTAATGAAAAAAAGCCAAAAACATTGTTTTTGGCTTTTTATTATTTTTATCTAAAAGATGTAAGTTTTTTAAAATCTCCATCCAACATTCAAACCCAACCTCGGAACAATTACAGGAGAATCTGAACCAAATAAATTACGTCCCAAACCTCCATAAACATCAATCACTAAACCGCCTTTTGCTATGTATTTCATTCCCACAGCAACTCCTAGAGCACCATCAGTATATGAAATGTCATAATTTCCAGAATCTTTTATAGTTTCTTTTTTTCCAGAATTGATTCCTACAAAACCTTCTCCAAAGAAATTCCATTCAGCATTGGTAGTGAAATAATGACGATAATATGGTGTAATCATACTATTTTCGTTGTATCGAAAACCAACATCTTGTTTGGCTAAATTGAACAATGCAGAAACACCAATCGAAGATTCTTCTGATAAGTATTTTTCATACGAAAACTCCAAACTTCTTATAATCAAAGCATCAGCAACATCCAACTTAATTTCTTGTTGTGAAAATCCTAAAGAACTGATACAAAGTGTAAATGCAAAAAATAATTTTTTCATAATTTTTCTTAAATTTAATAACTTTTTCATGTGTTGTAATTCTATACAAACATACTAAATCTAAAGATGTTTTAAGATATGAATTCTAAAATTATAACATAAATCCACCTTTTAACAGAATACTTTTATTTTTAAAATCTTCAAAATTGATGATTTGTGAATAATTTTCGTCTTTTTTACCTAAGGTAACCATCACTTTTTCAAAAATAGTTTCCTCATTTTTTTGAGATTTTATGACATAAATAAATGTTTGATTTTCTTCGGAATGAATTGCCGAATTTGGCAATCCAAATTCACTAGAACTTTCAAAAATAATTTTTGCCTCTACAAACATTCCTGCCATAAACTGTTGTTTTTCATCATCAATATGACCATGAACTTTTACTGTTTTATTTTCAGTAATCGTAGTTCCAACCAAATAAACAGTGGCATCAAAATAGGCATCAGAAGATTCAGAAACTTTAAATTTAATTTTTTGTTCTTTTTTTACATTCAAAATGTCTTTTTCAAATACATTCAATTCCAAATGAATATGATTAGTATTAACTATTTCAAGAATTTCGCTTGCTGATGAAACGAAAGCTCCTGTGCTGGTCATTACTTTTGTGATGTATCCATCAATTGGTGCATACAAATTGATACTCGAAGTTAGGCTTCCCTTTTCAACTTCTGTTGGATTGATGTGCAACATTTCTAGTTTTTTTCGTAAACCATTGTAAATTGCCAAATTACTTCTGTACGAACTTTCCGCTCTTAAATAGTTTTTTTCTGATGAAATTTGTTCGTTAAACAATGTTTTTTGACGTTCAAATTCATTTTTTAAAAAACGATTTTGTGAGGCAACTTCCAGATAATTTTGCTGAATATCTACAATTTCGGTGTTTGTCAATTGGGCAACAAATTGTCCTTTTTTCACAAAATCCCCAATCAATAATGGAATTTTTGTCACATATCCACTTACAAAAGTGCTTACGCTTGCTCTGTTTTCTGGCGGAACATCAATCATTCCGTTGGTATTTACAACCGATAAAAATGGATGTTCAGCTATTGAACCAATTTCCATCTTTTCATTGTCAAATTGTTGTTTTGTGATTGTAATTTCGTTGCTATTTGCTGAATTTTCAGCCGTAATTTCTGTTGGAATTTCCTTTTTTCCACAAGCTACAAATGCCAATGAAAGTAAGAATATTGATATATTTTTCATGATTAAAGTGTATTTAAAATAAGATGATTGATGTTGATAACGGTTTGGTTGTAGCCATTTAAATTGTCTAAATATGACAATTCAATGTCTTTGGCAGTTTCCAAACTTTGGATGTATTGAAAAAAGTCGATTTCACCTTCAGCAAAATTTCTATTGGCCGTTTTTATGATTTCTTCCTTCAATTTTTTTCCTTCTGATTCGTAATAATTGATGGCTTCCTCAAACTGATTCAACTTTGCTAAGAGTCCTTTGTAATTGCTTTCTAAACCAGTTTTATATTCTTTTTCTTTTTCAAAAATGGTGTTTTTTGCCAATTTTGATGCTTTGATTTTAGAAGCATTTCCACCAAAAAACAACGGAATTTTTAGACCAATTTGATAACCTCTCAAAAATGTATTTAATTGATTATTAGTTCCTTGAAAATATTCTAAACTGATATCAGGTAACAAGGTTTGTTGTTCTTTTTTAAACAATGCATTTTGTACATCATTCGCTTTTGAAAAATAATCCAAACCAAGATTATGATTCATAACATTTTGTTGCAAAGCAAGTTTTGATAAAGGAGCATCAACAATATAAATAGCCTCAGTTTGAACCACACTTTTTAGTTGTTCTTTTGCCAATTCAACTTCTTGCAAAGCTTGTTTATACGATGTTTGCATTTGTTTTTGTTTGGATTTTGCAGTAATCATTTCTAGATAATTAGTTTCACCCAATTGAAATCTACGTTCTGATTTTTTTGCAAAATCTTGATACAAACTGTCCAAAAACTGATATGTTTTTGCTTTATTTTTAGCATAACTCAATTGATAAAAATGAACAGTAACTGCTTTTTCTAACTGATTTTTGACAATGTTATAATTCACTTCTTCTAAACTTGCTTGGGCTTTTTTCACCTTTTTATCAGCAAAATAGAATGTTGGAAATTTAAAATCTTGCGCAATGCCAAAAACACGAATTGGAAAATTATTGATGGCTAAATTATTCTCATCATAACTATAATACACACTCGTTTTGTCAATTTCAAAAGCACTGGAAATCAATGCTTTTTGTTCATCGAGCTTAGAAAGTGAAGCTTTTAAACCCGAATTATTTTTTATGGCTAAATTTATAGTTTCTTGTAAAGTTAGTTTAGATTGTGCATTTGAATTGGTTATAAAGAAAAAACCAAATAAAATTAAAAGCAGCTTTTTATTCATTTTTATCACTTTTTTTTCTTCAAACCAAGCATATAAAACTGGTAAAACAATCAATGTTAAAACTGTTGCAGAAACCAAACCACCCACAACTACAGTGGCTAAAGGACGTTGCACTTCAGCACCTGCATTGGTTGAAATTGCCATTGGTAAAAATCCTAAAGCAGCAGCTGCTGCTGTTAAAACTACAGGGCGTAATCGTTCTTTTGTTCCTTTTTTGATGCGCTCTTCAATATCTTCAATACCTTCTTCTTTGAGTTCTTTGAAATGTTCAATCAACACAATTCCATTTAAAACTGCGATTCCAAAAAGGGCTATAAATCCAACTCCAGCAGAAATACTAAAAGGTAAATCACGCATCCATAATAAAAAAACACCTCCAACTGCCGAGAGTGGAATAGCAGAATATACCAATAAGGCTTCTTTTATGGAGTTAAAAGCGAAGTATAAAAGTAAAAAAATCAATGTCAATGCAATGGGAACAGCAATCATCAATCTTGCTTTTGCACTTTGTAAATTTTCAAATTGTCCTCCATAAGTTATGTTGTAACCTGAAGGCAATTTCAATTTTTCATTGATAATTTTTTGAACATCATCAACTACAGATTGTAAATCTCTTTCACGTACATTGATTCCTACTACAATTCTACGTTTGGTATCATCTCTTGAAATTTTTGCAGGACCCGTAGTATATTTGATAGTTGCTAATTCGCTCAATGGAATTTTACCTCCAGTTGGTGTATCAACATATAAATTTTGCAAACTTTCTAAGTTTTGACGCTGATCATTGTCAAATCGAATTGCCAAATCAAATCGTTTTTCACCTTCAAAAACATTTCCAACAACACTTCCTGCAAAACCCATTGTTATCAATTGATTGATGTCTGCAATATTCAATCCATAACGTGCAATTTTACTTCGGTTATAAGTAACGCTCATTTGTGGTAATCCTTCTACTTTTTCAACAATAATGTCTGATGCACCAGGAACTTTTGATATTAAACTTTTAATTTCCTCAGCTTTTGCGGCTAAAATGGATAAATCTTCACCAAAAATTTTCACAGCAACATCTGCTCTTACACCCGTTATGAGCTCGTTGAAACGCATTTCAATAGGTTGTGTAAATTCAATTTCCAATCCTGGAATTACAGCCAATGCTTCTTTAAATTTATTTGCCAATTCGTCTTTACTTTCGGCACTTGTCCATTCGCTTTTTGGTTTTAACTTGATAATTACATCACTTTCTTCCATAGACATAGGATCTGTTGGCACTTCTGCAGCACCAATTCTACTAACAACTTGGTCAACTTCTGGAAAGTTTTTTAATAAAATTTGTTCGATTTTTGTCGTTGTTTCAATTGTTTTTCCCAAAGAAGTTCCTGTTTTTAATACTGGCTGAATTACAAAATCTCCTTCATCTAAGGTTGGCACAAATTCTCCTCCCATTCTACTGAACAGAAAAACACTTGTTGCAAGTAGAAAAATAGCGATAGAAACAACTACTTTTTTATGCGCTAAAGCCCAATGAATAGAGGGTTTGTAAAAATGATTCAACAATTTCATCAAACGAACAGAAATATTGTTTTTACCAGGTTTGTCAGGTTTTAAAAAGAGTGATGAAACTACAGGAACATAGGTTAAACATAAAATCATAGCACCAACCAACGCAAAACTAAATGTCATTGCCATTGGTTTGAACATTTTTCCTTCAACACCACTTAAAGATAAAATAGGAATAAAAACAATCAAAATAATGAGCTGTCCAAAAATGGCAGAATTCATCATTTTTGAAGCACTTTTCAGCGTGATTTTATCTACTTCGTCCTGTTTTTCTTCTTTGGATAAAAGACCTAACTTTTCACTTTCCCTCATGATTCGAAAGGCAATAAACTCAACAATAATTACAGCTCCATCAATGATAATTCCGAAATCTATAGCGCCTAAACTCATCAAATTGGCATCAACACCAAACAGATACATTAAGGAAATTGCGAATAATAAACTAAGTGGAATTACGGATGCTACTACCAATCCAGAGCGTAAATTTCCAAGTAACAAAACCACTACAAAAATTACAATCAGCGATCCTAAAATTAGGTTTTCTGAAACTGTAAATGTGGTTTTTCCAATCAATTCACTACGTTCTAAAAAAGGATTTATATAGACTCCTTCAGGCAAAGAATTTTGAATTTCGGAAACGCGTTCTTTAACTGCATCAATAATTTGTTTCGAATTTCCGTCTTTCAACATCATGATTTGCCCCAAAACTTTTTCGCCTTCACCATTTCCAGTGATAGCTCCAAAACGTGTGGCACTGCCAAAACCAACTTTGGCAACATCTTTTATATAGATAGGATTTCCATCATTTTTTACAACAATGTTTTCAATATCTTCAAAGCTTTTTACCAAACCTTCTCCACGAATAAAAAAAGTTTCATTGGTTTTTTCGATATAACCACCACCAGCAACACTATTGTTTTTTTCTAAGGCTGTAAAAATATCAGAAATTGAGATATTCATGGCAACCAATTTTTTTGGATTGATAGCAACTTCGTATTGTTTTAAATAGCCACCCCAAGTATTTACTTCAACAACTCCAGGAATTCCTGATAATTGACGACGAACAACCCAATCTTGAATAGTTCGCAAATCAGTTACTGAATAACGATCTTTGAATTCGGGTTTTACATCTAAAATGTATTGATAAATTTCACCCAAACCAGTGGTGATTGGACCCATTTCTGGAGTTCCAAAACCTTGTGGAATTTTTTCTGAGGCAGTTTTTATTTTTTCTGCAATCAATTGTCTTGGCAAATACGTGCCAATTTCGTCAGTAAAAATGATGGTTACAACAGATAATCCAAATTTTGAAACAGAACGAATTTCTTCAACTCCAGGCAAATTTGCCATCTCCAATTCTACAGGATAGGTAATAAATTGTTCCACATCTTGTGTGGAAAGATTTCGTGAAGTGGTGATCACTTGCACTTGATTGTTGGTGATGTCTGGAACAGCACCAATTGGAATTCTCATCAAAGAGAAAAATCCGAAGCCAATTATAAAGGCTGTAAAAAGAAAGGTAATCAGTTTATTTTTTAAACTGAATTTGATAATATTTTCTAACATTATACATAATAAATTTAAGAGTTATAATTTTCCGACTAAAAAGTAGGAACTATTTTCTAAAATAAATTATGAATATTTTGGTGGTTGAAAAATAGTAGGTTTTTCAAAATTAGATTCACTTTCTTCGTAAAAAAAGCAAGGTTTTGATAATACGTTTTTGGGAATTTTCAGTTCGAATTTGTGAGAATTTAATTCTAGAACTGGTGAAATGTGATTGAAATGAGAAATACCTTGTTTAAAAGGCAAATCTTGATGTTCTTGGTGTTGTTTATCGGATGGAATTTCTCTTTCAATGTAATGTTCATAAACAAAGTCAACAAAAGAATCACCATATTTTTCTTGATGCAATTTTGCATGATTTAAAAGTACATTGAGCTTGTCAATGTCTTTAAAATCAATATGTAAACTTTGTAGAAGTACTAAGTTTGTTAATATGATTGCAATTGTTTTCATCTTTCAGAATACAATATTAGATATTTTTTTCTGATAAAAAATTATATCGTTGTTAATTTAATTTTAAAAAACAGCTCTCAATTGCACATTTCCTGTGTGAATTGTTTTCGAATTTTCACTTTTTCTTCCCAAATAGTTCAATTGTAGATTTAAAAACGAATTTAATTTTTTATTAAATAACACATTCCATGTATAGTTTTTACCAGCTTGCAAACCTTCCAACATTTGATATGCAACAGGCGAATTCGCATTTCCTGTAAAATCGTTTAAAAATATTGTTACATTAGCAGATATTTGATTGCTATTTTCACCCATATAAAAATATTCCAGCCCAAATTTTTGCTGTTGCAATTGTTCTAAATTTTGAATGTTATTTTGCTTATTTTTAAAGTGATAAAAAGCAGAAAAACGATTGTTTTGACTGTATAAAAAACTGATTTTTGGTTCAATTTCATAGGAATTAATTTCATAATTTCTATCGTCAAAATTTTCTGTTGTTAAGTCATTGTTAGTGAGTTTTCCTGTCAAATCAATCAACCAGAAATTGGCAAACTTGTGTGCATAATCCAATTGATGTAATGAAATGCTATTTTCTTGATTTCCAATAAAATACTGTTGTTTTAAACGCGAATCTCCATACGTAAAAGTAATACTGTGATTCTGCAAATCTTTATGGTAAAACAAACTGTTTTTAAAGTTGTAATTCAATCCAATAAGTGCATCACTATTGATGTCAAAAGGGTTTAATTGAAAGGTGTTTCCTGTTCGTTCTTGCTCGTTTTCAACGGTTAAAAAAGTGCTGTTGTAAAAGTGAGAAATCAGTTTTTTCAATCCCGATTTTATTGCCCAATTTTTCGGATTTATAGCAAGTGTTTGCTTAAAACTGGCTCTTTGTGTTGCCAAAAATCGCAAATTGGGTTTTGGCAATCGCAAATATTCAGCTTGGTCTTGAAATTGCGCAATTTCAAATTCGTTAAAATCCTGAATTCCGTCATTATTATAATCAATCCACGTATAAAATCCCAAACCAGGTTCTGTTTTTACATATACAAAATCTTGTCTAGCAACATTTCCTGAAGAAGTTTCGTAAATCGTAGATAAATTGATGAAACTATCAAATAGTTTCTGACTAAAAACAATTCTTGAATTCAGTGTTTTTTCATCTTCAGTAAAACTATTTTCTGTGATTCTATAATTCGCAAAAATGCTCAAATTTGTTTGTTTACTTTTGATAAGTTTGCTATCAATATAAAATGTTTTTCGGTTGTTGATTTCTGCAAATTGATTGGATTTGATACTGTCATTTGTGCGATAATTGACACCAAATTTGGCAAAAATTGCTGTGGTATCTCCAACTCCCACATAACCTTCATATTCTTTAAAACGATGACTTGTGTTGACAAATTCGTTGGTATTGAGATCTTTTCTGGAGTTATTTTCAAAATTCACAAAAGAACCTACCCACGATTTTTGAAAACGATGCTCCAATTGCGCTTTTGCCACATAAAATGAATTGTCTTCGAGTGTTGAGGTGTTTGTCAGGAAACTTCCTTTTCCAGAAAAAGTAGTATTTTTTACATTGAATTTTGCTTGGATTTCATTTTTATTTCCTTTAAAAGCGGCTGTATATTGCAAATTTTCATATTTATATGACAACAAATGTTGCTCATTTTTTTGCAATAAAACTTCAGATTGAAAATAGTTTTTAGTGGGTAAATTTGTTAAAATATTCCATTCTCTATTAAATTCAATTGGTTCCCAACGTTGTATGGTTTGGAAATTTCGTTGCACAAACTGATGATTGATATTGCTTTTTAACTGCCAATTTTTATCAATATAGGTTTGTTGCCAACCAATTGTTGCAGCAATAGCCACATTTTCAGCATCATCAATAGTAGAAAATAAATTTTTATCATTGTTTGAAACTGCTATTTCAGTATTTAATTTTGTTTTTTCTGATGGAGTATAATCAGATTTTACTACAAAAGCTTGCATTTTATTAGGTGGAATCAATCGTATAAT
>JANQTK010000172.1:6906-27562 GCA_030731695.1 Polaribacter sp. | reverse complement strand
AATCAGATTTTACTACAAAAGCTTGCATTTTATTAGGTGGAATCAATCGTATAATTGGACTAAAATCTCCTTGATTTACGCCAACAAACACAAAAATACTTCCAATTGCAGTGGTTCTATCTAACTGATAATCACCCTTATTTTGACCCACATTTGTAAAGGAAACAAAGTACAATTCATCACTTGGATTTGTAGAATATTCAAAGATTTCAGTTGCTCCTTGAATCGTTTTTTTGTACAAAATTTTATTGTCATCAAAAGTGTCCAGAAAAGCACTTTCTGCAATCATTTGGGCAGTATTATTTCCTGCATTTGCTAAAATTTCTTTTTGATCGTTGGTTAAACTTTGTTGTAAAGGTTGGTTTTTTGCATCATTTTCTGAGTAGAAAAATCCACTAATGGCAAATTTATCACTTTTATAAGAAGCTTCTTCAAAGGTTACAAATCGTGTGTAATTGCGTTCAGCATATTGAAATTCGACTGTAATTCGCATGTCATTTGTAATTGGAAACCTAGTATTAAAGATAATTTCACCCAAATTGTAATTGATGATATACTCTTTATTTTCTCCACGTTTTATCAAAACTCCATTTACAAAAACACGCTCACTTCCTTCAATAATCAAAATGACAGCTTCGTTATTAGCGCCAAAAAGTTTGTATGGACCTTGGTTTCCTTCAACAGCCGTAAAGCGAAAATTATTGAATTTTCCTCTTACTACAGCCCCAGAAGCTCCTATTTTAAAATTTTCGTTGATACTTGCTTCCACTTGCAAACCAGAGATTTGTTTATTGATGGGCATGAACAAACTTTCGGTGTTTTCTAGTGCAATATCACCAGCTTGTACGCGCCAATTTTTGCTGTACATTTCAATAAAAATCCGGTCAAAATCAGTTAAATTTTGAGAATAACCATTTTGTTGAATGGGAATATTCGTATCAAAAATTTTTGCTCGTAAACTGGTGTTTTCTGACAATTTTCCAGAGATTTCTAAATCTAAAGAAGCATTGGTCACTGCATTTTGATTGTTCCCAGAAGTAATGCCTCTTGTGATAAAACCACGAGTTTGCAAACCTTCAAAAAGGACCACTTCTGCTTGTTTTTTATTGGTGGTTACACTGTATAAAATACCATTATTATTGGTGTTTGGCAAAATGCGATTTTCATCAAATGGCGAATAAATTTTGGTGATAAAATCAGGAATTCTGAAATAACTCACGGTAATTACTGGATATTTTTTTGAATTGATAATTAATAATGCGTTACTAAAATCAACCCTGTATTCAAGATTTGAAATTGGTTTTTTCAAGCTATCTAAAATCAAGAATTTTTGAGGATTGATGGCTACAGAATCCAGTTGAAGGCTGTCTTTTTTGAGTTCAAAAGTTTTTGTTCTAAAATCGCTAGAAATCGTTTGTGATTGGATAGAAAATCCAACAAATAAAACAGCAAAAAATAGTACTTTTTGAAACATATAAAAACCCTACCTAATGAACGTAAAAATAGGATTTTAAGTTTATTAGGCGTTAAAATTAAAAGAGTGTTTCTTGTTTTATAGGATTTTTAGTTTAATTCTTGGTGGAGTGATTACACAGGTTGTGAAATGAGGTCTTATATCAAATGACTCCGATAGCGGATTTAAGGCTCAAATCCTTGCTTTCGGAGAGACATCAATTACTAAAACATGACTGAAAATAACATCGATATTTTAAATCCACTAAACGCCTTGTATCCACCAATATTTTCATTAAATTCTTTTGATTGATTATAGTCGGCATTTAATCCCATCTGAATATTTTTTCCTGTGCGATATATAAAACCAGTTGATACTTCAACAAAGGGTGCGTTACTATTAAATTCAATTTCATTTCTGATGATTCCATTAGATATATTCCCTTTCGCTTCAACATATTTATACATAGTAGGGACTATCCCTACACTAAAGCCCGCAAATGGGCGAAAGCGCTTTTTTAAAAAATAGGAATCCATACCAACACTTATTGGCATTAATAAAATGCCACCTCCTTCAATATTTACATTCACTCCATTAATAACTGAAAAAAAATCGGGACGAGGAGGTTCTATCTTTTTTGTGATTATTCCTACTTTACATTTTACTGTCAATGATTTTGAAAGGTATCTTGCAAAGGACAAATTCCAAAAACCCATGTTATTAGGAATTTCTAAAAGGGTACTATTGTTGGATTTGGCAGCATTATCAAAATACCATTGACCATAACTTAGCGATAGCTGATTTTTATTTTCTTTGTCATTGGATTTTTCAAAATTAAATCTGATGGCATCTTCTGATACTTTTTTTATATCGATTGCCCATAAGTAATTATCGAGAAAATGTTGGTGTATGGTGCCCAAAATATTGAAATCTATGACATCAAAAAAATAAAGTTTAACGCTGTCATTTAGTTTTAAGCGATCTTTAAAAAAATTGAAAGTGCGCTGATTGCTGGTGATATAGATAGTTGCCGCAAAATAGTAGTTGAGTAACTTACGCATTTCTATTGTTTTTTCTATGTTTTCGTTCACTCCCAATAAGTAAATTTTATCTCTGGCTATTGAAAAATCATGTATTGTTTTCTGAATGATTACTTTTAGAGTATCTGGTACCCAAGTACTAACAGCACTATCGTTCAATTGCAAAATGATGGTTTGATTTGTATTTGCATATTGTTGCAAAAGACTTTCTATAGCCTTTTCTTTATAATGTACAATTAAAGAATAGGATTTTCCTTGATTCTGATAATCATCTGGAATTATTACCGAATACATATCCCTTAAGACATTGCTTTGTTGAGCATTACTTATGTTGCAAAAAGGTATACTGAGAACTACAAAAAGAATAAGTTGAATTCGATTCACTTGTTTTTTTTTGATATCATAAAATAGGTTTTTAAAAAACTGACAAACAGCCATTTTAAGATAGAATAAGCCCATCTTGCATTTCAATAATCCTGTCTGTATTATCGGCAAAATCGGGGTCGTGCGTTACGCAAATAATAGTCTGGCCATGCTCTTGTGCCAATTGCTTAAAGATATCCTGAACAGCCCTTGAGTTTTTAGTGTCAAGATTTCCAGTAGGTTCATCGCCCATGATGACAGATGGGCTATTGATAAGTGCACGGGCAATAGCGACCCTTTGTTGCTGCCCACCAGAAAGTCTTTTGGCATTTTTCAGTTCTTGACCTTTTAAATCAAGCAATCTTAAACTCTCATAGGCTTTGTGTTCAATTTCTTCGATTGAAAGTTTGCCCAATTTTAGTGCAGGAAGCATTACATTTTGCAACGCAGTGAATTCGGGCAAGAGATAATGAAATTGAAACACAAAACCAATATGCTCATTTCGGAAAGCAGCTAACTGATTTTGTGTTTTTCCGGTAAGTACATCTCCATTTATTTTCAGTGTTCCTTCATAATCGGTATCCATAGTAGAAAGCACGTATAATAGAGTTGATTTTCCCGAACCCGATTTTCCGACAATAGACAGAAACTCTCCTTTTTGTACTGTAAATGAAAGACCTTTTAAAACCTGAAATTTTTCAGGTTCATAAAAATACTTAATTAGATTATTGATTTCTATTGATATTGTTTTTTCCATGTTATCCTCGAATGATAATTACTGGGTCAATTTTTGAAGCTTTTCTCGACGGTAAATAACCAGCAATGAGTGTTGTTAAAATCCCAAAAACTATTGCAAGCAGAAAGTCTTGAGCCCGAAAAAATATCGGCAACGTTTCCATTCCTGCAATGGTAAATGGTATCATATTGATCAATAAAGAGATTCCATATCCCATAATTGCTCCAACAAGCGCACCCAAAAGCCCAATAACAGTAGCCTGTGTTAAAAATATGGTCATGATGTCATTGCCAGAAAACCCAAGTGCTTTCAGGATGGCAATTTCTCTAATTTTCTCATTGATGGTCATCGTCATAATATTGTAAATTCCAAAGCCTGCTACCAATAAAATGGTTAGCGAAACAGCAACAGCAATAATGTTTCTGAGTTCCGATCCAGCAACCAATTGTTCATTAGCCTCCTGCCACGATTCTATTTGATAAGGAATCATTGAGGCTATTTTTTGAATAAACGATGCAGTATTGTCTCTATCCTTAATATTGACCATAACATCACTGGCAAAATCAGAATTTTTGCCCACCAATTGACGCGCTGCAGTAATATTCAAATAGGCTTTTGTTTCGTCCATTGTTTTTAAGTTGCTTTCAAAAATGCCTACAATAATATAATTTTTAGAAACCCCATCAGAGGTCAACACATTAACACTATTATTGATTTGGAGTCCTAGTTTTTCGGCCAGCAATTTTCCTAAAATAATCCCTGTTTTATAGGTCAATAAATTATTCCATTCCCCTTGAATAACGGTTTCGGCGGTATTAAACAATTCATCCTCAGATTTGAGTTCTACACCAGAAATAATTCCATTGACTTGTTTTGAACCTCCTCTGAAAAAAACATTGGCATTCACTTGACGAGCAATTGCCACTACTTCTGGTTGTTTCATAACAGATGAAACAATAGCTGATGAGTTATTTAGACCAGTAGTGTATTGAATATTCTTTCTGTTAAGAATAGTAACGAGTGTTTTTGAATCTTTATGATGGCTTTCTATTGGGTTGTAATCATTCTTGTTATCCAGATTATAAATACGGATATGGGATAATGCACTAAATGCAAGGTCGTCTTGAGCATTATTTACACCATTCATAAAACTGTTCATGAAGATATACATAGAAACCCCGAAGGTTACCCCTAAAATAGCCACAAAGGTTTGCCATATCTTTGAGGTCAGGTGAACCTTTGCAATTTGAATATTTGTTGTTTTTGACATCCTATTTATTTATTTTGGAAGTAAAATGGTGGTAGAATTATCAGCACCTGAAAGAATTTCAACCCAATCTGTAGTTCTGATGCCCACTGTAACCTTCACCTTTCCATTTTTTTTGTCCATGATATAATCCCCGGGTAAAAGATATTCTGTTGGTAGTACTATCGCATCAACCTTTTCATTAATTTTTATATTTGCCTGAAGTTGCGTTCCCGATTTTAATTGTGCAACTGGTTCATTGAATGTTGCTTCGGCAATAAAAGATTGCTCCTTATTATCAAAATAGGGGTATATTTTTGAAAGATAAGCCTTATAGCTTTTTTTTCTCTCGGTATTCAACTCAATATACACTTGTTGCCCTAGTTTTAGTTTGTTAATATCTTCTTCTACAATAAAAAGTTTTGCAATGAATTTACCCGAGCCAACTTCAGCGATAGACTCTCCTCGTTTTATCAACTCTCCTTGTTGCTTTTGGATTTGAAAAATCACTCCATTCACTTCGGTATTGATTTCGTAAAACGATGATGAATTTTGTTGAACTGCTAAATTTGCTTTGTTTTTGCTTACTTCTAGTTGCAGCTTGTTTTTTGTATCCGAAATCTGATTGTTTATTGACACCAAGTCCTGCTTAGCGTTTTCATAACTTACTGTTGCTTTTTCATAATCAACCTGGCTTACTGCTCCAGTCTTGACAAGCTTTTGATACCTGACAAAATTTAGCGAATCTGTTGTCAGTTTGTTTTTCAGTTGTCTTCTTTGTGCTATCAATTGTTCCACCACAGGTGAATTATTACCGACATTTGTTTTAGCATATTGATAATTTGCTTCCGCATTTTCTAGCTGCTCTAGCTGTGCTTCATTTTCAATACGAAATAAAATTTGTCCTGCATTCACAGAGTCTCCTTCATTGAAAAATGATTTACTTAAATAACCATCTGCTTGAGAGGTAACAATATATTGGTGCTCTGTGATAATATTACCACTAGCAAAAACAGCTTCAACAATATTTTTTTTTGATAATTGTATTGATTCTTGGTGTTTACAACCTGTAATAGAAATGGTAATTAATACAATCGAAACTATGAGTACTTTTTTCATTTTTAGTTATTTGTTTCGTGATAAAATGATTCCTTTATTTATAAAATAATCAGACAGACGGCTGAAATATTGGTTTTCAACAGTGAGATAATCGTCAAATACTGATAGGTAATTATCAAGACCTATGAGCCCCTCTGAATATTTGCTGTAAGCAAGTTGCACATTTTCATTTGCTAATTTCAAATTTTGCGCTACTGTTTCTACCGAATGCTTTGCATTGATATAGTTGTTAAACAAAATATTGTCATTCAATGACGATTTTCGTTGCGCTTCCTCATAATTCATCTGGGCGATGTTTTGGGTAATCTTTGCAGATTGGTATTGATTTTTGGTGGCAAAACCGGTAAATATTGGGATGGAAAGGTTTACACCTATATATCTATTGGGTTGCCAATCATTTGAATTCAATGAAAATTTAAAATCTTCCTGATATTGTATGCCACCTAAGTAAGTAACGATATCCAATTTAGGTATAAAGCGAGAAAAGGCTTGTTTTTTAGCAAAGACAGCGTTTTCAGTCTGAATCTTATAAAGGGTTAAATTTAACTCGTTGGGTGAAATAGTTTCTAAAGTGACATTTTCATCAATTTGAATTTGTTCGGTCAAAAGAAAGGTATCATTTGGGGGCATCCCTAAAAGGATTTTCAGATTGGTTTCATTCTCAAAGAGATATTGCTTGTTTTGTTCCAATCTGTCAAAAGCATTGTTTTTATTAATTTTCGCCTGATTTAATGTTAGATTGTCAATTAATCCCTGTTGAAACCTGTTTATAGTTAGCACTAGGGTAGAATCGGCTAGTGATAAATCTTTTTCAGACAAATCAACAGCTGCTTTTGAAGTTAATACTGCATAATATACCTGTGCTAGTTGTTGTTTTAAGTTCTGCTCAAACAAATCCTTTTCTGCTTTTGCAAGATTTACATTGGATTGCGCAATTTTTGACTGAAACTTCGATTGCCAGTTCAGTAATGTGATACTTGTACTAAGACCTGCTGTATAATTGTAGGTCTGCCCAAATTCGGCAAAAATGGTTTCTCCTGGTCTTCCAAAAATTTCGCCTGGTATTGGAGTTTCCGGAATTTCCATGTTATATTGCCCTGAAAATCCTGCATTTATTTTAGGATACAGATAGCTTTTGGCAGTCAAATTATCTTTTAAAGCTTTTTCTACTTGCAATTGGTACACCGAATTGTCTGGGTTATTTTTTAGTGAATAAGACCAAATCTCATTTAATGAACGAAATGTATTTTGACCTTTTGTCAAACTTATCGAAACAATTAAGACAAATGACAAGCTTACTATCTTTTTCATTTTCGTGTCCATATTTGGGTTTTTGTAAAACCAGATTTTGAAACAATAATTTTCAGTTGACCATTGGATTGTAGTTCTATTTCACAGTCTGCGTACATTCCTTTTTTTGGAGTATAGATCTTGCCATTAACCCATTTGTTGGTAGAAAATTTCAACCCCGTAATGATATCCATCCCCAAAATATTCCTATTGCGTAAATCCTTATTGGGATTTTTTTTATCTTTTGGTTGCAGATTAGGATTGCTTTCCATTTTTGAAAGCCAAACAATTTTAGCGGAATAGGTATCCCCGAATTTGTAAATTTCTATATTATTGGTTTTATCCTCATTGAGCCATATACCGATAATTTTATCAGTTTGTTGTTGGGCTTGAATAGTATTCAGTGTGCCAACTAGCAACAATAATAGTACTACGTGTTTCATCGTCTTTGCATTTTAATTTTAACACAAAGTTAAATACCCAATAAGTGGTTAAAAATGAAAAACGGGTGAATTGAACAAATTGAAGGGTGAATTGAACTGCGCTAGGATTGTTCAATCCAATTCATAAATTCGGTTACTTTTAATCGACTTACAATGAGTTGTTCTGTGATTGTTTTATCCGTAATGATGATAACTTTTCGATTAAAATAAGGTTGAATCTCTTTGATAATATTCTTATTTAGTAAAACTTGTCGGTTAATTCTAAAAAACAAGGAAGGGTCAATAGAGGACTCTATTTCGGAAATCGTTTTAAAAACAGGATATCGCTGAGTATCCAATGTTTGAATATAAAGGATTTCATTTTCAACTACGAAAAAAGCAATTTTATGAACAGCAATAGGTATAAAACTTTCCTTGTAATGAACTAAGATTGATGTTTTATAATTTTTCTTTTCACTGAATGTTTTTTTTAAAAGATGAACAATTTCATTGTCAGGCTTTAACGATTCTTTTAATGTGTCGTATTTTATAAATGCAGCCTCTATATCTTCCTCTTTTACTGGTTTTAAAATGTATTCTATGCCATTGGTTTTGAATGCCTGTAGGGTATATTGGTCGTAAGCAGTACAAAAAATGATCGGACACTTTATCTTAATTTTTGAAAATATTTCAAAACTAAGCCCATCTGCCAATTGAATATCGGAAAAAATTAAATCGGGTGTATTGTTTTGATTAGAAAGATATTTTACTGCTTGTTCAACACTTTCTAAAGTTTCAAGAATAATTGAATTCGGTTTTAACTGCACAATAATATCACTCAATATTTGAGCATTATGTGGCTCATCTTCAATGATTAAAATCTTCATGAGTCAAGCAGTTTAATTTTTACACGATAAACAGTTTCATCAGAAAATATCTGAACACCATCAGAAACACCTAATAAATCGTACCTTTTAATAAGGTTTTGCAAACCAATCCCTGATTCTTCCTCTGTATTTATCCTTTGTTGTAAATTATTTTCAATAGTGATTCTTTTAGCTCCTGAATCATAAATTTTTATATGCAATGGATTTTCTTTGGAAACGATATTATGCTTTACACAATTCTCCAAAAGCAACTGCAAAGTAAAAGTTGGGATTTTAAAATTCAATACATCTTGAGGAATTTCAATGTCTATGCGTAACTTTTCTTCATATCTAGCAAATAGCAAAAACGAATAATTTTCAATAAATTCTAGTTCTTCCTTCAAAGTTATGGTGACAATTTCTTTATTTGCTAATAACAATCTATAAATATCGGATAACTTTATTACAAAATTCTCTGCATTTTTATTTGATGAGCGTATTATTGAACGCAGTGAGGAAAGAGAATTAAATAAAAAATGGGGACTAATTTGCTGCTTTAGTATCTCAAATTGTGCTCGAATATTTTCAGTTTTAAGCATTTGATTTTGCAATAGAACAGCCTGGTTTTTTGCGTTCATGTTCAACGTATATTGAATAAGGTATATTATGGATATACTTATAATACCCCTGACTATCAATAACAGGTAATTGTATTCTTTTTCAAGATGGAAGATTTGGGAAATAAAAGCACTCAAAAAAATAAATAATACTAATAACAGACTATTTGAAAAAATTATAATAAAAATTTTAATGATATGGTTCCATTTTTTATACTTGAAAAGAAACAGGTTTGTAATAATTGAATTAAAGTACCATGCAACTAAAAGAAAATTAAATACTAATAGCCAACCTGGAAAAATCAAAAATAAGTTAAAATTTGAAGTAGCCATATTATTGGTAATTACTGCAAATAGTGATAATATTGCTGAGAATAGTATAGCTAACTTCCCGTTTTTATTAATTTTTAATCTAAATTTCATGTACTACAAAAATAAAATTAAAGTCTCAATTTTTAAATGCTTATATAGTAAAGATTGTATTTTTTTAAATTTTTTAAATTTATTAAAATTTATAGAAAAACCTTACTTTTTATAGGGATCGTTTTTCAATGTCATTTCCTGTCAAATAAGAAACGTGTTGTGTAATTTTTTCAATAGCCGTTTGCGAGCATTTGCAATCCTTACCTAATAATCTTCTTGCCCTATCTCTTTTTTGTTTTACAGAAGTAAGGTGAATGTGAGTAATTTAGTGTTTGATATTTAGGATTGGCTCGGATTTCAAATCCGCGCTTTCGGGTTTAAGGTGCAAATCCGCCTTCGGAACAACCTTGGGTATTCAATTGAAAACGCATACACATTTCTTCCTTTCATTCCCGTTTTTCAGCTTAAAAAAGTGTTTCTTGTTTTACCGGATTTTCATGAGCTAATAACCATTTTTTACGCCAAATTCCTGCTGAAAAACCAGTGAATGAACCATCAGAACCAATCACTCTGTGACAAGGAATAATGATTAAAATTGGGTTTTTACCATTGGCAGAAGCTACAGCTCTGATGGCTTTTGGGTCACCTAAAAGCGTACTTTGTTCCAAATAAGATGTCGTTTTTCCATAAGGAATTTGCAACAAAGATTTCCAAACTTTCCCTTGAAAAGCAGTGGCTTTTGGATGGAGTGTCAACTCAAATTCGGTTCTTTTTCCTTCAAAATAGTCGGTTAATTGTGAAACACACTCTTGCAAACAAGATGGAATTTCGATGGAAGTTGGTATTTTTTCATCCAAAAAAGTCACAGATTGAATGCCATTTTCATCACCAACAATTTTTGCGGTTCCAATAGGAGTTTCTAAAAAAGCAGTTTCGTTTGTCATTTAAATGCCAAAAATATTCTTAGAATTTTGTGTGGTAATTGCCGCAATTTCATCAAATGAAAGTCCGTAAATGGTTGCTAATTTATCAATTACCTCAGTGATATATGAACTTTCGTTTCTTTTTCCTCTGTAAGGAATGGGAGCTAAATAAGGGGAATCTGTTTCTAAAACAATATGTTTGATGTTAATATCTTGCAAAAATTGATCTATTTTTCCGTTTTTAAAAGTTACAACTCCGCCAATACCTAATTTCATATTGTAGGAAATTGCTTTTTCAGCTTGTTCTTTTGTGCCTGTAAAGCAGTGAAAAATTCCGAATAAATCATCACTTTTTTCGCTTTCTAAGACTTCAAAAATTTCATCAAAAGCATCTCTGCAATGAATGACAATAGGCAATTTTTTTTCTTTTGCCCACTGAATTTGTGTTTTAAAAGCCTCTTGCTGTTGTTTTAAAAAACTTTTATCCCAATACAAATCAATTCCGATTTCGCCAATGGCATAAAAATGTCTCTCATCAATCCATTTTTTTACGTGTGCCAATTCATCTAAATAATTTTTATTCACTGAAGTTGGATGCAAACCCATCATCAAAAAAACATCTTCAGGAAAATCTTTTTCCAATTGAAACATACTTTTTGAATACGAAGAATCAATTGCGGGAATAAAAAAACGAGAAACTCCTGCATTTTTTGCACGCTGCATCATTGCATTTCTATCGTCATCAAATTGTTCTGAATAGAGGTGAGTATGTGTATCAGTAATCATTAGTTTTACTAAATTTTATTTAGCAAAACTAATGATTTAATGATTAAAATTAGATCTTGAAAGATTAGAATATCAATTTTTTAGTAAGTTGATTTCCATTTATATCTGTAATTTTTAGAATGTATATTCCATTTGAAATTTTTGGAAGAAATACAGAAGATTGGTTTGGAGTTACTTTTTTGTTTTGTAAAATTGATTTTCCATTGATATCAAAAATGGTTACTACGCTTTCATCAGAAAGTCCATTAATTTGGATAGTATTGGCATCTTTTTTATAAATGTTTAGATGAAAAGTTGTAGAATTTTGAACTGATAATGCCGTATTTTGAATGTGAAGTACAAATCTATTAACCCCGTTATTAATAGGATTATATGCAAAATTGTACACATTATTTTCTTTCAAATCTATAAATTTATTGGTTATTTTATCCTCTAAATAAACATATTTGTTTGGTTCTAAATTTATTTCTTTTAATTGTAAACTAAGTTCTTTTTCTTGATTGTGCAAAATTCCCACATTAATACTAGTTGTATTTTCGTTATTTTCTGGTAAAAATTGGATGGCAAAAGGGATTTCGTTATAATTTTCTTTTAATTGAGTATATATAGAAAATGTGTTGGGTAATCCATCAAAAACTGCCGCATCATAAGATACATCAAGGCCATTTGTCATTCCTTCTTTAAAAGCAATAGTTGTATTGGAGATTAGTGTATTGTCTGTTAATTCTAAAACTATTTTACTTGAAGGATTGCTTTTTAAAAACAAATTTTCACCTCTATGAGTTTGAAATGTTTTATTAATATTAATTACGCCACCACCAATTTTAGATTTTACAAAGAATCCTTGACCTGGCGCAATGTATTTTGGTTCAACTCCATTTCCAATAGGATTATAGGTATTTGTATTTGGATTCCAGAGATAAATATTTGCCGCAACTGGGTCTAAATTATCAATATTTTCGGAAAGAATATTTTCTGCTGCATTTGCATCGGTATTTGCAAATAAAAATGAAGTATATGGATTTCCTATCAAATTCCAACCATTTGCGTTGTCTTGAATGGCATAATTAGAAAGATTTGTAGCTTTAATTTTGCCTGTAAAATTAAGTGTTGTATTTGCTGAAGTTAATACTGCATAGCCTTTTCCATCAATAAAATTTCCAGAATTAACGGTGCCAGTTTGATAATATTCCCAAGCAGGATTATTGCTTGTATAAAATCCTAACCCACGATTATTGGGATTATTTACACTAATCGCTAAAGGTGAATTTAAAACAAAATCATCTATGTCTACATTATTTAATGGACTTGCAATCAAATGCCAGTTATTGCCAGTGACAAACCGATTATAAATTGTATTTGCTGGAGTAACATTTGTATGATTTCCTAGTAAAATGAAACTTCCTGAAGCGCTTTCTGTTGAACCAATTTGAATGGTGTTTTCTTGATTTAAATTACCATTAAGTGTTAAACCTGCATATGTTTCAATAGTTACAGTATCTAAATTATGCATATCATTGATAGTATGATTTTGCCCAGATTGAACAACTGGCGCATTTACAACATCAGGAATTGTTACATTATCAATTGGATTTGGCAATCTATTTACATCCCAATTTTCTGGTTCATTCCAATTTGTATTCAAATTACCTGTCCAAATTATGTCTTGAGAGATCAATGTGTTTAAATCACCAGAAATGTAGGCAACACCTGTGCTAAAATTTACATCATTCCCTGGTCTTTTTGAGTTTGGAGCTCCAATAATAAATTGATTATTTTTAATTTTAACAGTATTATAGCTTATTTCTGAATTTCTATAACCTCCACCAATATTGCTAGTTTGAATAACTTCTGATGCTTTGATAGTTTCAGCAAGAACAAATTGATTGCTCGGATTTTTTTTGAATAAATAAGACAATCCAACATTTGAAACGTAGGCATTATTACTATTTTGTACTGTAGTTTCTGGTGCAGATATCAATAATAAATTATTACTCAAAGAAATATTAGTTCCAAAATTTGATGCGGGTAAATCCGTTTTTACAATTTGATTTACACTCCAAACTCCATTTATACCTTTCTTATACATAAATACAATACCATAATAATATTGATTATTTTCAAAAAAATCATGGTTTAGTGCGCCAACAGCAATATAATCTCCAGAAATAGCAACATCACCAAAACCAAATTGAGAACCACTATAAGGAATTGATGGTTTTAATTTTTGAATTTCTGTCCAAACACCATTTATTTTTTCAAAAACAAATGCAGATCCTTCACCAAATGGATTCTGATTATTTACATCAGTATTATTTTTGCTACCTACCACAATATAATTTCCACTTATACTTAATGAACTTCCAAAATGATCAGATAATTTTCTATGAGAAGGAGTGATTTTTTGAGTTTCATGCCAGAGATTATCATTTTGATCAAATTGATATATAAAAACTGCACCTGCACCCGATAAAGAATTTTGGTTATTTGAATCAAGAAGATGATATCTTGCGCCTATAAATAGATGATTTCCTTCTACAGCAATGTCAGATCCAAAATTATCACTATGTCCATTATTTGAAGCACGCAATCTTTGAATACCTGTCCAAACATCATTGGCATCTTTTTTATAAATCATTACAGATCCTGTAGGGGTTTGAAATAAAACCTCGTTAAGTCTATCCATTAATGAGCTTATAAAAACATACTCTCCTTGAATAGCAACTGACCATCCAAAATATTCATTTTCACGCTTTCCAACATAAGCCTCTAATTTTTGATGATGATTCCAAACACCATTAATATCTTTTTTATATATACTTGCTGAGCCTGTTTGGTTATTATCCATTGGAGATCCAACAATGGCATAATCTCCATCAATATCTACGCTTGCTCCAAAGTTTTTACCAACTGCAACATCTGGATGATTTAAAATTTGTTCTCCCCAGTTTTGGGCATTGATTATTGGGGAACATAATAGGATGAGTAATATTAATTTTTTCATAATAATTATTTTTTTGTTATTAAAATCCAGTTCCAGGTGCTGCTGGGCTTGATGCTTGTGCTTTTTTGGGATGAAGAATAATGTAAGTTCCTATTGCTGTTAGCGCAACATACTTACTATAGTTTTGCATTTTTTTTAATGCTTCTTTTCTGGTTATTTTGTCTTTTTCCATGTTATTTTATAGTTTTATTGCTTAAATGTAGGCTACATGTCATTTTTGAATTTGCATTTTTTTATTTTTGAATTGGTTATTTTCATATTTATTAGGATTCCTTTTATATTTAGAAATTAATGTTGCAGATAATTAATTATGAAGTATATTCGTCTAAATATGAAATAGATAAGCCAAATAATAATCTTCTTTATCAAGTAAATAATCTAAATTGTAATATGTCTAAAAATTTATAAATGATAAGAGCTATACTTATTGATGATGAACAAGACGCTATTGAAAGCTTGGCTTGGGAAATTAAAATGTTTTGTAAGGATATTACTATTATTGAATCCTTTACAAATCCTGAAGAAGCAATTTCAGCAATTAATTATTTAAAACCAGACTGTGTTTTTTTAGATATTGAAATGCCTAAAATGGATGGTTTTCAATTATTATCTAATTTAACATATCGTGATTTTGATTTAATTATAACTACGGCTTATGATAATTATGCTTTAAAAGCTTTTAAAGAAAATGCCATAGATTATTTGTTAAAACCAATTGATAATGACGATCTTTTGAAAGTTGCTCAAAAAGTTAAAAACAATAAACAAAACAAGCAATTGGGTTTTTCATTGCAGAATTTGATACAACCAATTGAAAAAAAATCAACTAAAATAGCAATTCCTTTAAGTGGTAAAACTGTTTTTTTAAATATTGCGGATGTTTATTATTGCAAATCAGATGGAAATTATACTACCATATATTTATTAAATGGCAATAAATATTTGTATTCAAAAAAGATTAAAGATGTCCATGAATTATTTAATTCTGACCAAATCATAAGAGTTCATCAATCATATCTAGTAAATATTAATTACGTAAAAGAATATGTTAAAAATGAAGGTTATTATTTAATTATAGAAAATAATATAACCATCCCAGTTTCAAAATCTAACAGAGCTTATATTTTAGAAGCGATTAAAAATATTTAAATTGATACAATGGTTGAAGGTCTAAAAACTTTTTTCGAAATAAATCCTTTAGCGATTTTTTCAATTTTTATAATTGGAGTATTAATTATTATTTTACTACAAAACATTTATCTATATACAAGTTATAAAGACAAAGCTTATTTGTGGTATGCCATTTATGCATTAATAATCTTTGTAGATCAAATCCTTATTAATATTAGTATTTATCACGATTCAGTTCTCAACAAAGAGTTGGTTGGTACTTCATTACCAATTCATCCTGCTCTAGAATGGTTGTATAATAGCGCATATTTAATGTTTGTAACTGAATTAGGAGGAGCAGCTTTATTTAAAGACAAAACAGCAAAAAACATTAAAAATATCATTAAATATTTAACCTATTTTTTAGCTATTTTATTTGTGTACGATGTTGTTTTTAATGCAAATTTTGTTCGAATATTTTTCTTGATTTTATTTGTGCCAGTTCTTATTGTAATGAGTTTTTTCATATACTATTACCTTTTTAAGATGAAAACAGCTGTAAAATATTATATCATTTTAGGAAGTTTGTCATTTTCTGTTTTTTCTATTTTGGCACTAACCACCTCAATTTTTACAAAAAACAACATCTATTATGCTTGGACATTTTTTTATGCTGGAGTTTTTATAGAAAATATATTTTTCGCCCTAGGATTAGTCGTCAAACAACGTTTAATTTTTCAGGAAAGAAATGAAAACCAAATAAAATTAATTGAACAGTATAATGAAAATGAAAAACTGAAAAATATTCTTACTGAAAGATTACAAAAAGACGTAGAAACAAAAACGGCTGAAATTATTTTATTGAATAAAATAGCTGAAGAAGAACGTATAAAACAACTCGAGCTAACCCACGAAAAAGAAATAGCAGAATTAAAAGTAACTTCTTTGCAAAGTCAAATGAATCCACATTTTATTTTTAATTCTCTAAATTCAATCAAATTAAACATCATAAAAAATAACAAAGAAAATGCAGTTTATTATTTGAATAAATTCTCAAAATTAATTCGAAAAATACTTACAATATCAAGAGAAAAAGAAGTTTCGCTACAAGAGGAATTAGATACTTTAGAACTTTATGTAAGTATAGAAAACTTGCGATTTAAAAATGAAATTCAATTTTCAATTGAAATAGACAAAAACATCAATTTAGATACCATAAAAATTCCTCCTTTAATTCTACAACCTTTTGTTGAAAATGCTATTTGGCATGGTTTGTCTCCAAAAGATGGGGAAAAAAAATTAAAAATTTTGATTAATAAACTTAATGAAGATTCTGTAGAAATTTCTATCATGGATAATGGAATTGGAAGAGAAAAAGCAATGGAATTTAAACAGAAAAAAATGATTAAAAGAGAATCAATTGGATTAAAACTTACCGAAGAAAGGCTAGCAATATTCTCTTCTCATTTAAAACAAAAGCATCAAATATTTTTTGAAGATTTAAATCAAGGAACTAAGGTTACTATTAAATTATTTATTGATTAAAAACAATTTTTAAATCTTAAAAAACATAGATTAAAGAAAACGTATCTTTGCAAAAAATACAAATCATGAATTTTTCAGACTTAGACCTTTCAAACCAATTGCAGTATGCTATTGACGACTTAGGATTTAAAAATCCAACGCCAATTCAGTATGAGGCATTTCCAGTGGTAAGATCTGGAAAAGATGTGGTTGGAATTGCGCAAACTGGAACAGGAAAAACATTTGCTTATATGTTGCCAATTTTAAGAGATTTACCTTTTTTAAAAACGCAACATCCAAGGATTTTGGTTTTAGTTCCAACGCGTGAATTGGTTATTCAAGCTGTTGAAGATATCGAAAAATTATCTAAATATCTCAATATACGTGTTTTAGGAGTTTATGGTGGTGTAAATATCAATACCCAAAAACAAGGAATTGCGCTAGGTCAAGACATTATTGTAGCAACTCCAGGACGTTTGTATGATTTGGCTTTGAGCAACGTTTTGAAACTTAAAACCATTCAAAAATTGGTGATTGATGAGGTTGATGTGATGTTAGATTTAGGTTTCAGATTTCAATTGATGAACATTTTTGATTTACTACCAGAAAAAAGACAAAATATTTTATTTTCTGCAACAATGACTGAAGATGTTGCTGTTTTAATTGATGATTTTTTTAAAAATCCTGAGAAAATTTCGATTGCAGTGAGTGGAACTCCTCTTGAAAACATTACACAAGTTTCTTATAATATTCCAAATTTTTTTACAAAAGTAAACTTGTTGCACCATCTTTTAAAAGACAAAACCAAATATAATAAAGTGCTCATTTTTGTGGGGTATAAAAGAACTGCAGATTTGTTATTCAAGCATTTAGAACCAGTTTTTGGAGACGAATCTTGTGTAATTCACTCTAATAAAACGCAAAATTATAGAATTCGTTCTATCAAACAATTTGATGCAGGTTTCAACCGAATTTTATTAGCCACAGATGTCATGGCTCGTGGTTTGGATTTTGACAATGTGAGTCATGTAATCAATTTTGATACACCAGATTTCCCTGAAAATTATATGCACAGAATTGGTAGAACTGGCCGTGCTGAAAAAGAAGGAACAGCTATTTTATTATCAACAGAAAAAGAACAACCATTTAAAGCGCAAATAGAAACGTTGATGGATTTTAAAATTCCGATTTTAGAACTTCCAGAAACAGTTAAAATTTCAGATGTTTTAACTGATGATGAACGCCCAAGAGAGGAAAATGAACAATCTAAAAACAGAACAGGAATTGAATATGTTCCTGGCGAAGCTTTTCATGAAAAAAGTGAGAAAAACAGCAAAGTAAATTTAGGCGGTTCTTATCGAAGAGAAATTGCGAAAAAGTATAAGAAACCAAAAACCAGGGGAGATAAAAATTACAACAAACGTAATAAAAAGTAGCAATGCATATTTTAACCAAGCAAGAATTGCATAATTTGGCAATGAATATTGTGGGGGAAAAGTTGGTGGAAATGGGTTATGAATTTCAAGCCATTAATAGTCAGTTAAAAAGACATCCTCAGTTTGTATTGTTTAAAAAAGGTGAACCAACCATTTTTGTGTTGGTAAAAGCTACTAACAATTTGCAAAATCCGAATGAATATGATACAATTTGGATGGAAACTTTTGTTTCTCATGCCAAACAACAAAATGCCAAAGTTTGGTATGCAGGTGTTGGTATTGCCAATGCAGAAAGTGTTGAAAATCCTGTTTTTAAAGACCAACCTTATTATGTAGCATTTGAGGATTTTGTGAAGGTTTTGGATTGATGAAAGAGTTTTTTATTGCAAACTTTTTTCTATTCTTTTGTCAGGAATAAGCCAAATAAATGCCACTAAAATAAAGAGTGCACCTCCTAAATAAGAATTAACAAAACTAATACTGATACCAAACAAATATAAAATCGGAGATATTTTTCCTTTAAAATCTTTACCTACAGCTTTCGCTAAAATAGAATTTTCTCCTTGACTTTTGATAATTTCGTTTTGCAAAATAAAATAAGCCATTGCTGCCATCAGTAATACAAAACCATACAGTGCCATGGGTTTTGAACTAAAATGATGTTCGCCCATCCAACTTGTTACAAAAGGAATTAAAGAAAGCCAAAAAAGCAAGTGAAGATTTGCCCAAAGGATATTGCCATTTACTTTTTTTACGATTTGCATCATATGATGATGATTATTCCAGTAAATTCCGATATAAATGAAACTCAACACATAACTTAAAATTATTGGAATTACTGGAAACAAATCAGTAAAATTATCTCCATGAGGCACTTTAATTTCAAGCACCATAATTGTAATAATGATTGCTAAAACGCCATCACTAAAAGCTTCAACACGACCTTTTTCCATATGAATTGAATTGATTATAAACGTTTTAATTTAAAATAAATATAAATATTTTTACTTTTTTATAAGAAGTATTTTTAATTATTTTTTTGTAAAATCAATATCAAAAAAAACCATCTGAATTTCAGATGGTTTTTGTGTTTTAAAATGGATTAAAAATTATTTTCCATCTTGCTCTAATAGACTAAAAAACTGGTCTAATTTAGGCATGATAATAATTTTTGTTCTTCTGTTTTTAGCTTTGTTTTCAGCGGTATCATTTGGCGCTAATGGAATGTATTCACTTCTTCCTGCTGCAATCAATCTCTCAGGTTTTACGCTATATTTTGTTTGTAAAATTCTTGTGATTGAAGTAGCTCTCAATACTGATAAATCCCAGTTGTCTTGAATCAAATCTTTTTTCATTGGCGTTGAATCAGTATGACCTTCAATCATCACTTCCATTTTAGGTTGATCATTGATTACTTTGGCGATTTTTTCTAACACAGTGTAAGCAGTTTCAGAAATGTTATAGCTTCCACTTTTGAATAAAAATTTGTCAGAAATAGAAATCATTACCACCGTTTTTTCAACGTTTACTTCAATGTCTTTGTCTTGAATTCCATCCGTTAAATTCTTAGTTAAGTGATATTTAATCGCTAAATTCAAAGAATCTTTTGCAGTCATTGCTTTTCTGATTCCATTGATATATTTGTCTTTTTCACTCAATTGAGAAATTACATTTTTAATATTATCTGAAGAAGATTGAGTTAAAACAGTCAAGTTTTCAACTTGTTTTAAAGCCGTTTTTTTATCTTCTTGAAGATATTTTACTTGCTCAGTCAAAGCAAACATTTTTGAATCTTCTTTTTCTTTTTCAATCAAACATTTTTGTAAATTTGCTTTCACATCAACCAACTCAGTTTGAGCTTTGTCATGTTTAGCTTGCAATTCAACAAATTCTTTTTTGGTTACACACGAGCTAACAAGAATAGCAGTTACGAATACGATAATGATTTTTTTCATGATTTACATATTAAATTCAATATGCAAATTTAACAAAAACTCGCTATAAATAGGTGTTTATTCTTTATTTTATGAAAATTTTAAACACTATTTTTGTTGTAAATATCGTCTTTTTCATGAAATCAAAAATTACTATCATAATTATTGTTTTATTAGCAATTTTTTCAGGCTGTAATTCAAAAGTTGAAAAACAAGACTTCGTTTTACAAGGGGAAGTTTTTGGCACAACATACAGAATTACCTATTTAAATGCATCAAAAAACTATCAAAATTCAATTGATAGCTTATTTTTAGCATTCAACGAGTCATTATCAACTTATATTCCAACTTCGGATATTAGTAAAATAAATGATGGAGATACCACAATTGTAGTGGATGATTTTTTTGTAGAAGTTTTTGAAAA
>JANQTK010000172.1:4336-6806 GCA_030731695.1 Polaribacter sp. | reverse complement strand
ATGATGGAGATACCACAATTGTAGTGGATGATTTTTTTGTAGAAGTTTTTGAAAAATCAAAAAGAATTCATCAAGAGACTGATGGTTTTTTTGATCCCACTGTTGGGAATTTGGTAAATGCTTATGGATTTGGTCCTGAAAAAAGTCACGTAAATCTTTCAGATTCTATTGTCAATCAACTAATGACATCTGTTGGTTTCGAAAAAATATCGCTACAAAACAGAAAAATTATCAAGGATAATCCTGCTGTTTACTTGGATTTCAATTCCATTGCGAAAGGTTTTGCCATTGATATTGTGGCCCGTTTTTTTGATTCAAAAAAAATGGATAATTATTTGATTGAAATTGGTGGAGAAATCAGAACCAAAGGCACCAAAAAAGACAACAAACCTTGGGTAATTCAAATCGTAAATCCATCAAATGCTAAAGATGAAAATGGATTTACAATTTTAAAACTTGCTGATATTTCTATGGCTACTTCTGGTAATTATAGAAAATATAGAGTTACTGATGATGGAAAAAAATATGTTCATACCATCAATCCTAAGACAGGATTAGCCACCGAAAGTAATTTGTTAAGTGCCTCAGTATTTACAACAACAGATTGTGCAGATGCAGATGCTTATGCAACCGCTTTTATGGCTATGGGTTTTGAAAATGCTAAAAAATTCTTAGACAGTAATAATCATATCAAAGTGATTTTGATTTATTTGGATGAAAATCAAAAAACACAAGTTTTAGATACTTTTTCATTAAAATAGACTTGTTTGGTTTTCAAGGATATACATTTTTTTATATATTGCATCGAAAAATCAAACTTATCAAAAAACCTATGAAAAAATTAATGCTACTATTTTTGTGTTTATTTAGTTTTGGGCAAATAAACGCACAGTCAAACAGTGAAATTGCTGGAGTTTATATCAAAAGAGCCAGTGAAAGTTTAAATGGTCTTGATATTGAATTGGCAAAAGAACATTTTGACAAAGCCATGAAATACCTTGATTCTATAAATACTTCTGAAATTGCAAGGTTAGGAACTTTTATTCATTTTGAATTGCGAAAATATCCAGAAGCAAAAAAATACGCTTCTTATTATTTTGAATTGGCAAAAAACAGAAAAACAGAAGAATATGCTGAAATGGTAACACTTTCTGTTGATATAAATGAAAAGTTTGATGATGAATTGGAACAGAAAAAAAAGATTGAACAAGAACGTATTACAAAAGAAAAAGAGTTTCGAAAGATTGACTCTTTGAAGGCTGTTTGGATGAAAAAGTCTGATTTGCTCTCCATAAATGTAGATAGTATTTATAAATTTAACGCCCATAATGTTGCAATTTTCAAAGAAAAAGATTTTTTTGGACTGATTAATGACATTGGCGAAATTATACTGAAAGCTGATAAATACAAAGATGTTTTAGTCTTTGATGGTTATTTCATTTTCAAAAATAAAATTGATGAACCTACAGAACTTTTTTGTCATAATTCAAATGTAAATTCTAGTTTTTTACTTCCTAGCATCTCAGATTTTAATTTACTTTCTACTCATTTTGGAAATGTGATGTTGCCAAGAGGAAATGGAAGATTGGTGACGTATCCAAACAACTCTAAAGAAGCATTTGTGTATGATTTAATTGCGAAAAAAGTAGTCAAAATTTCAAATCAAGAGGAAATTTTTGATAGTTTGAAAAAATCAGATGTTATTGATAAATCAAACAAAGATGGTGAAGTAAAAATCGGAAAAGAGTGGTATCATTTTGGGGGTCATTTAGGTGGAGGAATTCATCCAATTTATGCTCAAGAAGGGTATAATTTAGTTGGGTTTTTATGTTCAATCGACGGTAAATTTTTAAGAAAAAATTCAGATTTTGATTTCATTGGCGCTTTTCACAACAATAGTGCACAAGCAATCTTGGCAGGTCAAGTTTTTTGGATCAATCAAAATGGAACCAAAATAAATGAAACTACTGACGAAACTGAAGGATATCAAGGAAAATCTAAATTAACAAAACTTTCAAATGGTTCTTATCAAATAAAAAGAGATGATTTGATTATTCTTGGACCTGAAAAGTTAGAAAAAATGAGTGATTTTTTAAGAAATTATTCAGGAAAATAACTTCTCACTTAAAACAAACAGGCAATATTTCGCCTTTCATCAAACAAAATCGTTCTACTTTTTCTGGAGCGATTTTTTTTGTATAGTCAATTTCTAAAACAGAAAAACCCACTGAACGTAACTTATCAAAATAATCTTTGCCGTAAATTCGTACATGATCATATTGCCCAAAAATTCTGGCACGTTCTTTTTTATCGGTAATTGAATTGTCTTCAAAAGTTTTTTCTCTTAAAATATCTTGCGGAATTTGAAAAATCCCAAATCCACCTTTTTTCATGACTCTAAACAATTCTTGCATGGCTTTTGTGTCATCAGGAATGTGTTCTAAAACGTGGTTGCAAAAAATTACATCAA
>JANQTK010000172.1:0-4236 GCA_030731695.1 Polaribacter sp. | reverse complement strand
GCTTTTGTGTCATCAGGAATGTGTTCTAAAACGTGGTTGCAAAAAATTACATCAAACGAATTGTCTTCAAAAGGAAGATCACAAATGTCTGCTTTTACATCAGCAATAGGCGATTCTAAATCTGAAGTTATATACTCTAAATTTTGTTGCTTTTTAAACAACGTTAAAAAACATTGTTCAGGAGCAATGTGCAAAGTTTTCAACTTTTTGTCAGATGAAAAAAAATCGGTTTCATTCTGTAAATAAAGCCACATTAATCTGTGTCTTTCTAAGGATAAAGTGGATGGTGAAAGGGCATTTTCACGCTGTTTTCCATAACCGTAAGGTAAAAATTTTCGAAAACTTTTTCCGTCAATTGGATCCGTAAATTTATTTCCTTTCAAATAAAAAGCAATCATTGGACGCACCAAATAACTCATTTTGATGAGCCATGGTCTTGGGACGGTGTTTAGGATTTTTTTAAATAGTTTGTTTGACACAGATTTCACAGATTTTCACTGATAGTATTATAAAATTACTCTTTTATATTTCAAGCTATCTTCACCAAAATTAATTAATAAACCAATTTTTAGTTTGGAAACAGCTAAATAATTTAGTGTTTGTTTTACATGAGAATCTGTTAGACATTGAATAGCTTTAATCTCTAATATAATTGAATCGTTAATAATAAAATCTGCTCTGTATTTGTGAGGAAGAATATTTCCTTTATAATTTATATTAAAATTTTTCTCTTTTAAATAGTTAATTTTATGATCAATAAATTCAAATTCTAAAGCATCACTATAAACTATTTCACTAAATCCTTTTCCAAGTTGATTATGAACTTCCATGCAAATTCCAATTATTTTGTATGTATCTTTCTCATAAAGTAGATTGTTCATTTTATTATATGTTTTTAATCAGTGAAAATCTGTGAAATCTGTGTCTAAAAAACATCATTTATAATCTTCTCTTACAGGGCAAAAAACATCAGACAATTTACAAGCAGTAATGGCTTTTCCTCCATGTTTTGCAAATGATGGAATGGTTACTAACATGCCTGATTTGTAGATTTTAGTTACACCATCAACAGTCATTTCAAACTCACCTTCTATGACCTGAGTAGTTTGTTCGTGAACATGCGAATGAGTTGGAATTTCAGCACCAGCTTCTACTTCCCAAAAAGCAAGCGTAAAGGTTTCCATATGAACAAATCTTCCTTTATAGCCTTTTACAATTTCTTTTTGTTCAATATCTTGAATGTTCATTTTTATAAATTTATACTTTTTGTCTGAATTCTTTTTCTTCGTCAGAAACGATTCCTAGTGCATCATAAATGTATTGAAATGTTGAAAGTAATTCTGGTTTTCCATTTACAATTGCCACATTGTGCTCAAAATGAGCAGAAGGTTTGTTGTCTAAAGTAGTAATTGTCCAACCATCTTTGTGTTGTTTTATTCTATGAGTTCCCATATTTGTCATGGGTTCAATGGCAACTGTCATTCCTTCCATAAATTTTTTTCCAATACCTTTTCTGCCATAATTAGGCATTTCTGGATCTTCGTGCATTTTACGTCCTAAACCATGACCAACCAATTCTCTTACAACTCCAAAACCGTGTTTTTCTGTAAAATTTTGAATGGCAAAACCAACATCACCCACTCTGTTTCCTGCTCTGAATTTTCTTATACCAACGTATAAACTTTGTTTAGTGATATCCAATAACTTTTGAGTTGCTGCATCAATTTCACCAACTGCAAATGTATACGCATGATCACCATAAAATCCGTTTTTGATAGCGCCACAATCAATTGAAATAATGTCTCCTTCTTTTAAAGGTTCTTTGTTTGGAATTCCGTGAACAACTTGCGAATTTGGGCTCATACAAAGTGTGTTAGGGAAATCGTACAACCCTAAAAACCCAGGAATTGCGCCTTGTTCTCTGATAAATTCTTCAGCAAGTTTGTCTAAATATAAAGTAGAAACACCAGGTTTTACTTCTTTAGCAAGCATGCCTAAAGTTTTAGAAACCACTAATGCGCTTTCGCGCATAATTTCTATTTCTTCTTTGGTTTTAATTACAATCATTTTCAAAAATAAAGCGCAAAGTTACTATATTTATTGGGAAATTGATTTATTTATAATCTACATAAGAATGCTTGTAAGGCTGCTCAGAAACAATTTTTAAGATATCTTTTTCAATAGTTTCTCTTGGATATTCAACATATCGTCCAATTTCTTTGCCGTTTTTATAAAAAATAATTGTTGGAACTCTGAAGATATTCAAGTCTTTTTCAAGGTTTTCATGCTTTTTTGTTCTGTCAACACAAATTAGTTGAAAGTAATTTTGATCAAATTTTGTTTCATCTAAAATCTTATAAAAACGAGGCATTTCTCTTCTACTATCTCCACACCAAGTTCCCATGAATGCTTTGATAGTCAGTTTGTGAATGTGTTTTGAAATTTCACTAACAACTTGTTGGTCAGTGGTATATTCTTGATACCTGCTATCAAACCATTCTTTGTAGGCACTATCCTGAAAATCAAATCTATTGGAAATGCCTACCAAATAACCATCAGCATCTTTTTTTGAAGTTACAATGGTTTCAAAAGGAATTCTTGATGGAATTTCAACTGCTGTTTTTTCGATTTTAGGAGTAATCACTAATTTTTTATCAACGGCTTTTTTATTGGAAGAACATCCAACAAAAAACAACAATGTCAATAATGGAATCACATATTTTGTCATTATAATAAAGATTTTTGAGTCATTTCTGCGGGTTGTTTCACGCCCATTAAATCTAAAATTGTAGGAGCAATATCTCCCAAAACGCCACTTTTTACTGATTTGATTTCATTGTCAATTACAATAAAAGGAACTGGATTTGTAGTGTGAGAAGTGTGAGGCGAACCATCAGGATTCATCATGGTTTCGCAATTTCCATGATCGGCAATTAACAAGGTTGAATAGCCATTTGCCAAGCCAGTTTCTATCACATCTTTGGCGCAAATATCTACAGCTTCACAGGCTTTAATAGCAGCTTCCATAATTCCAGTATGACCAACCATATCTCCATTTGCGAAGTTTAAACAAACAAAATCAGCTTCACCCGTTTTTAAATCTTCACACAAAGCATCACGCAATTCATACGCGCTCATTTCGGGTTTTAAATCGTAGGTTGCTACTTTTGGAGAATTTCTAAGAATTCGTTTTTCTCCTTCAAAAGGGGTTTCTTGTCCTCCAGAAAAAAAGAAAGTTACGTGTGGATATTTTTCAGTTTCTGCAATTCTAATTTGTTTTTTTCCAGCTTTTGAGAGCACTTCACCTAAGGTGTTTTTTAAATTATCAGAATTATAAATTACATTAATACCTGTAAATAATTCATCATACAAGGTCATTGTGGTGAAATACAAGTCGAGTTTTTTCATGCCAAATTCTGGGAAATCTTGCTGACTTAATGCGTTTGTCAATTCTCTTCCTCTATCAGTTCTGTAATTGAAGAAAAGAACAACATCACCTTCTTTGATCGTGCTTTTTGGAGACCCATTTTCATCAGTAACAATGATAGGTTCTAAAAACTCATCAGTAACTCCTTTAGCATAATTTTCTTTGATTTCTGCAACAGCATCCGTAGTTTTTGTTCCAACAGCATTTACCACACAATCATAGGCTTTTTTAACACGTTCCCATCTATTATCTCTGTCCATTGCATAATAACGACCTGTAATTGTTGCCAATTCGCCCGTAGTTTTTTGCATGTATTCTTGCATTTCATTGATGAAATAAGCACCTGATTTTGGATCGCAATCACGACCATCAGTAAAGGCATGTAAAAACACATTCTCCACATTATTTTCTTTGGCAACATCCAACAACCCTTTTAAATGATTGATGTGAGAGTGAATTCCGCCATCAGAAACCAATCCTAATAAATGCACATTTTTGTTATTATTTTTGGCATATTCAAACGTATCAATCAACACTTTTTCTTCTCCTAACGTTTTTTCTCTTACAGCTTTGTTGATTCTCGCCAAATTTTGATATACAATTCTTCCTGCACCTAAATTCATGTGCCCTACTTCTGAATTTCCCATTTGTCCTTCTGGCAAACCAACATGTTCTCCATCAGTTCTTAATTCGGCATTCGGATATTTATCATATAGTGAATTGATAAATGGTGTTTTTGCATTGTAAATGGCAGATACTTTTGGGTCTTGAGTGATTCCCCAACCATCCAAAATCATTAAAATTACTTT
>JANQTK010000171.1 GCA_030731695.1 Polaribacter sp. | reverse complement strand
TTGATATTGTAAAATGTCCAAAATTGAAATTTTTTGTAAAAATAAGGTAAAGAATCCCTTCTAAAAACCTCGAATGTTAAAAAATCATTAAAACTTTGGAAACTTTTTTTGTATCTAAAGTTTCCTTTTGTACTTTTGCCGCTGAATTATGAAAGAAACAATCATTGATAAATCTTGCGAATTATTCTTAAACCTTGGTTTCAAGAGTGTTACCATGGATGAAATTGCCAATTCAATTGGAGTTTCAAAAAAAACCATTTATAAATATTTTAGCAATAAAACAGATTTGGTAACTGCTGTAACCAATACAATGTTTGAAAAAATATCTTGTGGAATTGATCATGTTTGCGGTATTGACATGAATCCTATTGATGAAATCTTCGCCATCAAAAAATTGGTTTTAGAACATTTGAAGGATGAAAAATCTTCACCTCAATATCAATTGCAAAAATACTACCCAAAATTATTTTTAACTCTCAAACAAAAACAATTTCAAGTGATGCAAAAATGTGTCATTGAAAATCTTGAAAAAGGTGTTAAAATGGGTCTTTACAGAGAAAATATAGACGTTGATTTTGTTTCAAGAATTTATTTTATTGGAGTTACAGGAATTAAAGACAATGATATGTTTCCTTTAAAAAACTATGTAATGAAATCGTTAATGAACCAATATTTAGATTACCATTTGCGAGGAATTTGCACTCCAAAAGGGATTCTTCAACTAGAAAAACAATTAAATGAAAATTAAAATGAAAAGAATTTTACTTGCGTTAAGCATTACTTTTCTAACAACCTTAAATGCTCAAGAAAAAACCATGACATTTTCTCTTGATGATGCCATAAAATTTGCGTTAGAAAATAGCTATAACACCAAAGCTGCCAGAAATGAAATTAGTTCTGCAAAAGAAAAAGTTTGGGAAACAACCACTATTGGTTTGCCTCAAATTAATGCAAAAGTTGATTATCAAAACTTTTTAAAACAGCCAGTTTCTTTATTGCCAGCTGCCGCTTTTGACAATACCACTTCTACTGTAGAAACAGTAGAACAGTATTTTAATTTGCAAGCTAATAGCAGACCAACAGCTCCTGAAGGCTTTATTCCTGTGGTTTTTGGTACCAAACAGAACATGAATGCAGCTGTTACTTTAACACAATTATTGTTTGATGGTTCTTATTTAGTTGGATTACAGGCTGCTAAAACTTTTTTGAAAATTTCAAATCAAGCTGAAGAAAAAACAGAATTGATTACCAGAGAAGCTGTAATAAATGCTTATGGAAATGTTTTAGTAACCGAAAACAGTGTTGCAATTCTGAAAAAAAACATCCAAATTCTTGAAAAAAATTATCAAGATGCTAAAAAAATATTCGAAAACGGATTTAATGAAGAGGAAGATGTTGAGCAATTGGAAATCACTTTAGGAAATTTAAAAAATCAATTGAGAAACGTAGAGAATATGCAAGCAATTGCCTATCAAATGTTGAATCTTTCCATGGGAAATCCGATTGATACCAAATTAATTTTGACAGATTCTTTGGATGGATTAGCAACGTCAAACATCAATTTAGGTTTGATTTCTGAAACTTTTAGCGTTGACAATCACATTGATTTTAAAATCGCTGAAAACGATAGAGAAGTAAAACGTTTGATGTTGAAACGTGAAAAAAGCATGTTTTTACCAAGTTTAAATGCGTTTGTAAATTATGGCGCACAAGCTTTTTCTGATTCTTTTTCATTCTTTAACAACGACCAACGTTGGTTTCAATCATCCTTATTTGGAGTTGGATTAAACGTGCCTATTTTTAGTAGTTTTGGAAAAAATGCAACCACAGCTCAAGCAAAAATAGCTTTAGAAACTGCAGATTTACGTTTAGAAGAAACAAAACAAAGACTTAGTTTACAAGCCGAAAAAGCCAAAAGCGACTACCAATTTAGCATTGAAAATTATCAAACTGCGAAAAGAAATGTTGGTTTGGCAGAGAGAATTGAAAACAAACAACGCATCAAATTTTTTGAAGGAATTTCGTCAAGTTTTGATTTGTTACAAGCACAAAATCAATTATACACACAACAACAAAATTACATTCAATCAATGCTTGATGTAATTGCTAAAAAAGCAACTTTAGAAAACGCATTAAACATTCCAATAAAATAAATAACTGAAAATGAGAACTGTATACATACTATTACTATCAACGTTAGTTTTAATTTCTTGTGGAGAAAAAAAACAACCCACTTTAGATGAAGTGATTGCTACCCAAGATTTGAAACAAATTCGCGCTAAAAAATCGGAACTAGACAAACAAAATCAAGAAATTTCTGAAAAAATAAAACTGTTAATTGCTGAAATAGACAAACTAGATACCTTAAAAAGAGTTCCTTTAGTTACAGCTATTGAAATCAAAGAAGAGGTTTTTGATCATTATATTGAATTACAAGGCGATGTAAAAACCAAGCAAAATGTGTTGATTTATCCTGAAATGCCTGGAACATTAGAAAAAGTGTATGTTTCAAGAGGACAAAATGTAGTAAAAGGTCAAATTTTAGCTACGATTGATGATGGTGGAATGTCGCAACAAGTAGCACAATTAGAAGCAACAACTGCTTTGGCAAAAACAACTTTTGAGCGTCAAAAAAGTTTGTGGGAGCAAAAAATTGGTTCTGAAATTCAGTTTTTGCAAACAAAAACAAATTATGAAGCTCAAAAAAATAGTTTGGAACAATTTAAGAAACAACTTTCAAAATCAACTATTAGAGCGCCATTTTCGGGGGTTATTGATGATGTGATTAAAGAGCAAGGAACTGTAGTTGCTCCAGGAATGGGTTCTGAAATTTTTAGAATTGTCAATCTAAATAACATGTATATTGAAACAGCTGTCCCAGAAAAGTATATCAGTAATGTTACAAAAGGGAAAAATGTGGAAGTTTTTTTACCAATGTTAGCTAAAACTTTAAACGCAAAAGTAAGAGAAACAGGAAATTTTATCAATCCTGCAAACAGAACTTTTATGATAGAAATTGAAGTTCCAAATTCAGATAGAAGCATCAAACCAAATCTTACTGCAAAATTAAAAATCAACGATTATACAAATCAAAAAGCATTGTTAATTCCGCAAAGTATTATTTCGGAAAATGCTGAAGGTCAACAATATGTATATATTATTACTGATTTAAACGGCAACAAAGGTTTTGCAAAACAAACGGTTGTTAAAACAGGGAAAACACAAGGTGATGTTATCGAAATTTTAGAAGGAATTTCTGAAGGAGATATGCTAATTCAAGCAGGTGCTAGAACTGTAAAAAATGGACAAGAGGTTAAAATTAGCGAATAATTTAAGCTGTTGAATTTTAATTGCTGAGCTGAAAATTTAAAGAAAACATCATTCAAAACACAAGTCTAATGACTACAAATAATAAAAAAACGGACAAAGAATTCAAACTCTCTTCTTGGGCAATTTCCAATAGAACAACTATGTATGTGGCAATTTTCTTGATTTTAGTCCTAGGAATTACGGCTTACTACGATATGCCAAGAGAAGATTTTCCCGAAATTAAAGAAACGAAAATCTATATCAGTACTTTATATCCAGGAAATACTGCTGAAGATATTGAAAAATTGATTACTGATCCACTAGAAGACCAGTTGAAGGGCTTGAGTGGCGTTGTGGAAATTACCTCAACTTCGCAAGAAGATTACTCTATGATTATTGTTGAATTTGATGACGATATGAATGTTGAAGTTGCCAAACAACGCGTAAAAGACAAAATCGATTCGGAAAAAGCTTCTGAAGATTGGCCCACTTTTAATGGCGCAAAAGTAGATCCAAATGCGTTTGATTTGAGTATGTCTGAAGAAATTCCGTTTCTAAACATCAATATTTCAGGAGATTATCCTTTGGATAAATTGAAAGAATTTGCAGAATATTTGCAAGATGATATCGAAGATTTAACCGAAGTTAAGCAAGCAGACATTAGAGGAGTACAAGAAAAAGAAGTTGAAATTGCAGTTGATATTTATAAAATGATGGCAACTCAGGTGAGTTTTAACGACATCATAACGGCCATCAATAATGGAAATGTAACCTCTTCCGCAGGAAATTTAATTGCAAGTGGTCAAAGAAGAACTATTAGAATTTTAGGCGAAATTGACAAACCATCTGACCTAGAAAATTTCGTTGTAAAAACAGAAAAAGGAAATTCCATTTATCTAAGAGATATTGCCACAGTTCGTTTCAAAGAAAAAGATAAAACTACGTTTGCCAGAAAAGATGGAAAACCTGTAGTAATGTTAGATGTTAAAAAACGCGCAGGAAAAAACATGATTGGTGCTGCTGAGCAAATAAAAGTGATTGTTGCAAATGCCAAAGAAAATTATTTTCCTAAAAACTTAGAGGTTAGTATTACCAACGATTTGTCCGACAAAACAATTGGTCAAGTAGATGATTTAGTAAACAATATCATCTTCGGAATTATTTTGGTTGTGGGAGTTTTAATGTTCTTTTTAGGATTCAAAAACGCTCTTTTTGTAGGTTTTGCCATTCCAATGTCTATGTTTATGTCCTTGATGATTTTAGGAGCAATGGGCTATACATTAAATACGATGATTCTTTTTGGATTGATTATGGGACTTGGAATGCTCGTTGATAACGGAATTGTTGTCGTCGAAAACGTATATCGTTTGATGGATGAAGAAGGCTTATCTAGAGTGGAAGCTGCCAAAAAAGGAATTGGCGAAATTGCGTATCCAATCATCATTTCTACAGTAACCACAGTTGCTGCGTTTGTTCCTTTAGGATTATGGCCTGGTTTATTTGGTCAATTCATGATTTACTTTCCAATTACACTTTCTGTAGTTTTAGGCTCGTCTTTGGTGGTAGCTATTTTCTTCAATTCAGTGTTGGTTTCTCAATTAATGACCATTGAAGACAAAAATATGCCACTGAAAAGAATCATCTCAATTACCTCTATTGTAGGTGGATTTGGTTTGATTATTTTAATTTTTGGAGGCGCTTATAGAGGTTTAGGTTCTGTGATGGTTTTCACGGCAATTATGTTATGGGTATATCGAATTTGGTTACGTAAATGGGCCAATTATTTTCAAGAAAACACTTTAGTTTGGTTAGAAAATTTTTATGAAAAAAGCTTGAAAACCTCCTTAAAAAGATGGTTCCCAATTGCAATTACTATCGGAACTTTTTTACTTTTATTTATAGCTTTTGGTGGTTTTGGTGCTTCAGTTGCCTCTCAAAGAACAAAAATTGAATTTTTCCCTGACAACAAACCAAACCAAGTTGTGGTATATATTGAATATCCCCAAGGAACTGATATTGACGAAACAAATAAAATCACTAAAGAAATTGAACAAAAAGTGTACAGCGTCTTAAATCAAGATTTATATATGGATGAAGGCATCAATTTTATGGTAGAAAGTTCAGTTTCACAAGTGGGTGAAGGTGCTGGAAATCCTCAAACTGATGGTGGTTCTGCTGCTGAAATGCCTCACAAAGGAAAAATTACAGCTTCCATGCGTCAATACAAATACAGACGTGGTTTAGATAGTGAAGAATTGCGTCAAAAAGTGCAAAAAGCATTGACAGGAATTTACCCTGGAGTGTTGATTTCTGTAGAAAAAGATGCCAATGGACCACCAACTGGAGCTCCTATCAACATTGAATTGGAGGGAAATAATTATGATGAATTGATTGCAACTGCCGAAAAAATGCGTGCATATATCAATAGCAGAAATGTTCCTGGTGTTGATGAAATTAAAATTGATGTAAACAAAGACAAGCCTTCTATGAAGGTAATTGTTGACAGGGAAAAAGCAGGAGAATTGGGTGTTTCTACAAGTCAAGTTGGACAGCAATTAAGAAGCGCAATTTTTGGTGCAAAAGCAGGAATTTATAAAGAAGATGGTGATGATTATGATATCAATGTTCGTTTTAATGAAGACATCAGATATAACAAAAGCGCCATTTTTGAACAGAAAATTACCTTTAGAGATATGGCTTCTGGTCAAATAAAAACCATTCCTGTTTCTTCGATTGCAACACAAAGTAATAGCTCTGGATTTAGCGCCATTAAACACAGAGACACCAAACGTGTTGTAACAGTGTATTCGCAATTGGCACCAGGTTATGTTGATGCTGCAGCTGTTGTAAATCAAATTAAAGAAGAAATGAAAAGTTTTTCTGATTTGCCTCCATCAATAAAAGTAGATTACACAGGTCAATTAGAGGAACAAAACAAACAACAAGCGTTTTTAATTGGAGCATTTTTTAAAGGATTGGCATTGATTTTCTTTATCTTGATTTTCCAATTCAATTCAGTTTCAAAACCTGCCATCATTATGATTGCTATTTTCTTAAGTTTTATTGGTGTTTTTGGCGGAATTGTTATTTCAGGAAGTTCGTTTGTAATTATGATGACTATGATGGGGATTATTGCTCTTGCAGGAATTGTAGTGAATAATGGTGTTGTTTTGCTAGATTATATGCAACTGCTGATTGATCGTAAAAAAGAAGAATTTGGTTTAGATGATCAAAAATATTTACCAAAAGAATTGTTACTAGATGCCATCATCAAAGCAGGAAAAGCACGTTTACGTCCTGTTTTATTAACCGCAATTACCACCATTTTAGGATTAATTCCATTGGCTATTGGTTTGAATATCAACTTTTTCTCATTATTTAGTGAGTTTGATGCCAATATTTACATGGGTGGAGATAATGTAATTTTTTGGGGACCTTTGGCTTGGGCTGTAATTTACGGTTTGTTTGTAGCAACATTCTTAACATTGATTGTAGTTCCTATTTTATTCTACTTAATCACACGTTTTAAAATGTGGTTACACCAAAAATTCAGTGGTGAAACTATTGAAGTTTTAGATTGATAAAAAGTTATTTTTAAATTTACCTGCAAGGTTTTAAAAACCTTGTAGGTTTTTTATTTATTTACAATTTAGACCTACAAGGTTTTATAAACCTTGCAGGATTTAAGTCCTTTGATTTTGTACTTTTGAATTATGAATCCGAAAAAAAGTTATACCGTTCACGAAATCCAACAAAAAATAGCACAATATTGTGTGTATCAAGATCGATGTCATAAAGAAGTTGAAGAAAAAATCAAGTCTTATAATTTGATTCCTGAAGCACGAGAAATGATTTTGTTAAATTTGATGAAAGACAATTTTTTGAACGAAGAACGCTTTGCGAAAAGTTTTGCTCGAGGAAAATTCCGAATTAAACATTGGGGAAAAAATCGCATTGTAAACGAACTGAAAATGAGAGATATTTCTTCTTACAATATCAAAACCGCGCTGAAAGAAATTGATGAAAAAGAGTATATAAACACCATTTACAAAATCACAGAAAACAGAAACAATGTCATTTCAGAATCAAATCCTTACAAACGCAAAAAAAAATTGATTGATTTTCTCCTTAGAAAAGGCTTTGAATCTGATTTAATTTTTAAAACAGTAGATGATGTTTTATCATGAGTTATTTGAATTTTAGCTGAAAAATAGAATCGTTTTTACGGGTAATTTTTACAACTTCTTTCATATCATCATTCGGAATTGGCACTGACAACACATAGTGATGCAACGTCCATTTTTTATTCATTTTTTCCAAAACTCCTGAACCTCTAAAAGTACCTCTGTTGGTTTGTAAGTTTTCATCAAACCAAGCAAAATTTCCAGCATCATTCAAATAAATATTTCTTTCTAACGCTTTAAAATCCCAAGCTTTTCCTTTATCAAAATGAGGTTTGCTGTAATTTTCAAATTGACTTTTTGACCAAATTTCTGATGCATCTGTGCCTATAAAAACCGAATTCTCAGCCATTTTATTAAAATAATTCGCATAATTTGCTTGAGAAGCTGCCAAATGCCAATCATTTAAAAAAGATTCAATCAGTAGTTTTTGTTGCTCTTTTTCTTTTAATGATATATAAATAGGTTTATTATCATAAAAAAAGATTAAAAGAATCGAAAACAAAATCAAAATATTTTTCTTCATCAATTTCCTCTTTTTTTAGCCTTTTCATCCATTTTTTTCAAAATACTATTTTTTGAAATGGTATCAATTTTTGTGGTGTCTAAGCCAATCAAACTAACATCAATGGTAATTTCGTCCTCAAATTTTTTCTTAGAAAAAGTTGTATTAATTTTAGCATTTATGGCTCCAAATGCTTCCAAAATTTTATCAATTTGAGTGTTTACTTCTTTCGCAGTAATTGCTGGAATTGTATTCATATCTGCCAAACGTAACGATTCATTGTACATAATATTTACTCTTGTTTCAAACGAAGGATTGTTAAATATTTCAGGCTTAACACTTTCTTTCATGGCTTTTACGAGGTCTCTCAGCTCTACTGAATTACTCAAAACTTCTTTTGGAGAGGCCTTTTTAAAACGCCCTAGAAAACTTTTTAAAGTTCCATATTCAGCCCAAATATCAATCTCAGGCTGAAAAAGTGGCAATACATTTTCAGAATCAGGATGTTGCAAAACAACACGCATTTCAGCAATTGCTGAAGTATCAATCTCCTTTTTTTGGGGTGTTTTATTACAGGAAATTATAAAGAAAATTGAAAAAAGAAGGAAATATCTCACCGAATAAAAATTAACGTCGTAAAAATACATATTTTAATTGTGCGATTGTGTTTGAAAATTCATAAAATGAAATTCATAAATAATTAATTATTTTAAGTCGTTTTATTTACGAATAATAAAATTAAGTACCTTTGTTTCGCATAATAATTGATTTTATTTCAATGGAAAACCGTATTTTAGTTTTAGGGGCAAGTGGTCAAATAGGTACTGAACTGACTCAAAAATTACGTGAATTGTATGGAAATCAGCAAGTAATTGCTTCCGATATCAAAGAAGGAACCACAGAAATGATGGCTTCAGGGCCTTTTGAAGTTTTAGATGCCACTGACAAAGAATCTATTTTACAGGTTATTCTAAAACACGAAATCAATCAAGTGTATTTGTTGGCTGCTATGCTTTCTGCAACTGCTGAAAAATTTCCTCAAAAAGCATGGGATTTAAACATGAATTCATTGCTAGCTGTACTAGATTTAGCGAAAGAAAAACACATTCAACAAGTGTATTGGCCAAGTTCAATTGCTGTTTTTGGACCTACAACGCCTAAAAATAATACGCCTCAAAAAACAATTATGGAGCCTTCTACAGTTTACGGAATAAGCAAACTTTCGGGTGAATTTTGGTGTAATTATTACCATCAAAAATTTGGCGTAGATGTGCGCAGTTTGCGTTATCCTGGAATTATTTCTTGGAAAACAAAACCAGGAGGAGGCACAACAGATTATGCTGTGGACATTTATTTTAAAGCACTTGAAGAGAAAAAATTCACTTGTTTTTTAAGTGAAAACACGCGTTTACCAATGATGTATATGCAAGATGCTGTTAACGCAACAATTCAATTAATGCAAGCAAAATCAACTGATATCAAAATTAGAACGAGTTATAATTTATCAGCCATTGATTTTACTCCCAAAGAAATTGCGGATGAAATTAAAAAACACATTCCTGATTTTAAAATCGATTATGAACCAGATTCAAGACAACAAATTGCGGATAGTTGGCCATCATCTATTGATGATTCTGAGGCAAGAAATGATTGGAATTGGAAGCATCAATTTGATTTATCTTCCATGACCACAGAAATGTTGAAAAACTTAGCAAAAAAGTAATACTTAAACTCGTGTAAGAATTCATATTTATTTCGTCTAAAAATTTGTTTGATTTTGTTGCTATGTAACTTGCGTTGCTTTCAGCAAACTTGATAAAAGGTATCTTTGTATAAAATTACACAACATGAAAAATAATATCGAAAACGCCCTTAAAAATTCAATTTCGTATCAAGATTATAGAAATTTAATGCATCAATTAACGGCTGAAGGAAAATCTACAGGTCCTGTGCAGTCAGAAGAATTGACAAATTATAGTTTATTGAATGAGGCAAGAATGAAACGTTTGGATAAAACTATCGAAATTGATGATGAAATTGCCACTGAATTTCAAAAATTAGAAGAGCCACAAACTTGGTTAGTAATCACAGAAAGTTGGTGTGGTGATGCTGCTCAGAATTTGCCTGTCATCCATAAATTGGCTGAATTGAATGACAAAATTCAATTAAAATTAGTGTTACGTGATGAGAATTTAGAATTGATGGACTTTTTTTTAACCAATAACGGGAGGTCAATTCCAAAATTAATAGTCCTTGACAACCAACTAAATGTAGTGAATACTTGGGGACCAAGACCTAGTTTTGCCACAAAAATGGTCAATGACTACAAAGAAAAAAATGGCAGTTTAGATGCTCAATTTAAACAAGATTTGCAAGTTTGGTACAACAAAGACAAAGGGAAAAATGTACAAGAGGATTTTGTAAATCTCGTCAATTCAACTCTTATCCAATCATAAAAATGAGATCAAACCGCAAAAATCACTTGTTTTTTTGCGGTTTTTCTTTGTGTATCTTTGCAAACTATTTTATCAATTATGTTTGTAGATTTTCCATCAATTTCAGAAGATGCCAAAATTTGGATTTATCCTTCTAGCAGAAAATTTTATGATACTGAAACAGCAGAAATCGAAAATTTAATTCAAAATTTCATCGAAAATTGGAAAGCTGAAGACGAAAATTTCAAAGCTTCTTATCAATTTTTATACAATCGTTTCATTATATTTTGTGCTGATGATACCGATTCAAAATTGTCTAATTCGGATATTGACCTATCTGTTTCCTTTATTTTGGAATTACAAGAAAAGTACGACGTGCTACTTTTAGATAAAATGAACGTGTGTTTTAAGCAAGGCGAATTTGTGCAATACAAAGAGTTGAAAGATTTTAAACAACTTGTTAAAAGCAAAGCGGTTACAGGAAAAAGTATTGTTTTTGATAATTTGATAAACACGAAATTCGACTTCGAAAATTATTGGGAAATTCCGATGGAAGAAAGTTGGTACAATCGATTTTTATAATAGTTTATGCTTCAAGTAGCCAATCTTTCTTTTCAGTATGTTGCTAAAAAAAATGTTTTAAAAAACATTCATTTTACGCTGAAAAAAGGCGAACATTTGTGTGTAATGGGTGAAAGTGGCTGTGGAAAATCAACATTATTAAAATTAATTTATGGCCTGTTAGATGCTACTGAAGGAACTATTTTTTGGGATGAAACACCCATTCTAGGTCCAAAATTTCATTTGGTTCCTGGCATGGATTTCTTTAAATATGTAGCGCAAGATTTTGATTTAATGCCTTACACTTCTGTTTCAGAGAATATTAAAAAATTTCTGTCTCGTTTTCATCCCGAGGAAAGTGAAAAACGCACACAAGAATTATTGGAGGTTATTGAAATGAAAGCTTTTGAAAACACGAAAGTAAAAAACTTAAGTGGTGGTCAAAAACAACGTGTTGCCATTGCGCGTGCTTTGGCAAATGAGCCTGAATTGATATTGCTGGATGAACCTTTTGGACAAATTGATAATTTTAAAAAAAATAGTTTGAGACGAAAGCTATTTCATTATTTGAAAGAAAAAAATATAGCTTGTATTGTGGCAACTCATGACAAAGAAGATGCGCTTTCTTTTGCAGAATTTTTGATGGTAATCAAAGATCATGAAATTATTGCTTTTGATACGCCAATAGCAATTTATAAAAACCCTTCTCAAAAATATATTGTAACGTTGTTTGATGATGTAAACGAGATAAATATCCATCAAAAAGAGCATCTTGTCTATCCTCATCAACTAAAAATAGTGGAAAATTCACTACATAAAGCAATCGTTTTAAATAGTTATTTTAGAGGGAATTATTGGTTGATTGAAGCCGATTTCGAATCTAAAAAAGTATTCTTAAATCATCCATCTGAAATCAAAAAAAGCACTGAAATTAAACTATCTTTTGAATTTTAATTCGTTTTCCACCAAATAAAAATTCGTCATTTTCTTGTTTTCCTAACAGCAATTTTCCAATAGGAGAAACTGGAGAAACCGCAAAAAAATCTATCTTATCAATAGTAATTTTCCCTATAGAAATACTTAAAAAATAATTGATGTTTTCTGTAAATACAATACTTCCTAAACAAACAACTTTTGAAGTTTTTAAAGCGTCAATTTTATCTAGAATTTCACTCATTTGATTTATTCCTTCCAATTGCTGACTTGCTTTTTCCATTTCTAATTGCAACATAGCGCGGCCAGTTTCGTGTTTGTCACCAGCAGAACTTTTAGATTCTGATTGCAAATCGTTTTGATAAGAACTCATGGTTTTTTGTATCGTTTGTGAACGAATATCCACAAAATTTTTGCATTGATTTAAAAGTTCTTCTTTTAAACTCATACAGCTTCTGAAATTACAAAAGCACCATAATTTCCATGATGAGTAATTGAGATTAAAAATGGCAAAGCTGAATTTTTTTGTAGCAAAAAAGGAATTCCCATACCATTTTTTTGAATCGAAATTTCAGAAGAAAAATGAGAGAGTATTTTTTGATGTACTTTTTTGGTTTGGCTGCTATTTTTATCAATAAAAAAAATTTCTGAAACCATTTTTTTTTGATAATTTTTTTGAGCAATGGTGTAAATATAATTATTTGTAATACAAATGTTTACATCATATTTATGATCATTAATCTCAACCAATCCTGTTGTATTAGTTATAATTTTACAAGAAAATTTTTTTGGCGCAAAAAAACGTTTTTGATGCTCTTGAACATAGCATTTATAAGCCGCTTCTTTCATTGCCCAAAACAACCAAACTTGTAAAAAAGAATCGTCTGAATTTTTTATGATTTTTTGTTCTTCTTCTGTAAAAAGCTTTTCTAAAAAACGGTTGCGTTGCCAATTACTTTGGGTTTTTGCCAAGTGTAAATCAACAACATCATTGCCTATCATTTTGAGGCTAATTTTGCTTCAATAATTTCGATGGCTGCGTTTACAGACAACATTTTTTCCATAGAATCATTGTCAATTTCAATGTCAAATTCATCTTCAACATCTAAAACAACATCCACCAAATTTGCGGAGTTTATCTTTAAATCTTTAATAAAATCAGTATTTTCTGATAAGTTTGCAAAAGCTTCTTCATCTTGGATATAAGGTTTTACAATGGCTTTTAGTTTTGTAATTAGTTCTTCTTTTTTCATTTATTTTCAGATTTGTCAATTTGAACGTTTTATTAGTTCTCGACTGCGCTCGAACAGACATTGATTAGTAATTCATTTAAAATATTTTTTAAAGATAACACATGCATTTACATCTCCAAAACCAAAACTTGCTTTTGCAATGATATTGATGTTTTTTTCAATCAGTTTTGTGGGAATTTTTTCTATTGAAATCATCGCTGAAATTTCAGGATGCACGTCTTCACAATTGATATTTGGAAACACAAATTGCTCTTTAAGTTGTATTACAGAAGCAACACATTCAATGGCTCCAGAAGCCGCCAAACAATGACCAACCATTGATTTTAAAGAATTGATATAAGGAAAATTTGTGCCATTTCTTTGCAACGCTTTTGTCCAATTTTCAATTTCCAAATCGTCTTTTGAAGTGGCTGTTAAATGGCCATTAATAGCATCAATTTCTTCGGATGAAACTTCTGCATCTTTCAAAGCATCAACAATACATTTTTGAACTGCACTTGCATTTGGTGCAGTTAACGAACCTCCATTTCTTTGTCCTCCAGCGTTTATATTTCCACCTAAAACTTCTGCGTAAATGGTTGCATTTCTTTGCAAAGCGCTTTCTAAAGATTCTAAAACCAAGGCTCCTGCTCCACTTCCTGGTACAAAACCTGAAGCACTTTCGCTCATAGGTCTTGATCCTTTTTGTGGTGTTTCATTGTGTTTATACGTCATCACTCTCATAGCATCAAAACCGCCCCAAGTATACAAACTACTATCACTTGAACTGCCTACCAACATTCGTTTTGCTTTGCCATTTTGAATGCGTTCAAAACCCATTAACAAGGCTTCTGTTCCTGTAGTACAAGCGGATGAATTGGTCGTTACTTGATTGCCAACTCCTAAAATTCCGCCCAAATACGCAGAAATACCACTCGCCATCGTTTGCAATACAGAGGTGCTTCCAAGTCTTTTAACTTGTTGATCATCTATTTTATAAATGGCCTCTCGCAACTTTTCAATTCCTGAATTTCCCGTGCCAAAAATAATCCCTGAATCGTAATCTAAGGCTGAGTTTTCATCAATCAAAAAGCCAGCATCTTTCCAAGCATCCTTTGCTGCCATACAACCATATAAAATGGAGGAACTTTGAAATCCTCTTAATTGTAATGGAGTTAAATATTCCGCAATTTTTTCATCAGAAACTGTTGGAATTCCGCCAATACAACACGAAAATCCTTTGTCTTTTAATTCCTGATGAAAAGTGATTCCTGAGGCGCCTGATTTGATTGCATTTGTAAACGCCTCTAAACCAACTCCATTTGGGGCAACAACTCCTAAACCCGTAATTACGACTCTTTTTTTCATATTATTTTGCGATGATCATTCCAGAAATGCTACCTCTACAAACCAACTCATTTTTTTCATTCAGCATTTTTACTTGGCATTTTAATTTATTGAATCTAAAATATTGTTTTTCGGATATAACACTTACTTTTTCATCTGGAAAAACGGGTAAAAAGAAATCCATTTGACTAGATGTTAATGCAATTTGTAAGTTTCTTTTTGATGAAATTTCGTCCTTTGCTAAAAATATTCCCAAACAAACAACACCAATTTGCGCCATGGTTTCTGTTAAAATAACACCTGGTGTAATTGGATTTTCTTTAAAATGTCCTTCATAAAAATATTCATTTTTTTTAAACCTATAATTTCCTACGACTCCATTTTCTGAGATTTCAGTGATTTCATCCACAAACAAAAATGGTTTTTGATAGGGTAAAAAAGATATGATTTCTGTTGATTCCATTTTATTGCAAACTTTCTCCACCATCTACTTTTATGATGGTGCCATTAATCCATTTTGATTCTTCTTTACACATTAAATACACCACATTTGCAACATCTTCTGGTGTTGTTAAACGTTGAAAAGGGTTTCTTTTTAATGTTTGATTCTTAATTTCATCACTGTTTGAAATCATCTGTAAAGATTGTGTATCTGTAACTCCAGCTTGAATGCAATTGGCTCTAATTCCGAATTTTGCAAACTCCAAGGCAATATTTCTTGTAATGGCTTCTAAAGTTACTTTTGCAGCAGAAACTGCGCCATAATCTTCCCAAGGTTTTGCATTTCCTTCACTTGTAAAACTGATGATTCGTGCATCGTCAGCAAACATTTTTTGTTGAAAAATTGCCTGAAACCAATCGTACAAACTAATGGCCATCGCATTGATTGTTAACTGAAAATCTTCGCTTTTCAAGATAGGTTTTTCATCAGAAAACATGGGTTTTAAATTGCCTTTTGCAATGGAATGCACTAAGGTTTTAATGCGACCTTTTTCACCAATTGCTGATTGAATTTCCATCAAAATTTGTGTTCTTTTTTCAGGATGTAACGCATCAAAATTATAAGATAAATATCTGATTTGATGATTTTTAATCTCTTGAAACTGCAACTCTATTTCTGACATTTGAGCTCTTGAGTTTCTATGAATGACACAAATATTCAAGCCGTGTTTTGCCAACTTTTTGGCAGTTGCCAAACCTAATCCGCTTGAACCACCTAAAATGATTGCCCATTGATGTGTGTCTTGAAATTCTTTCATTTTTTATATTTCATTTTAGACCTACTAGGTTTTGAAAACCTTGCAGGTCTCAATTTTGTCACCATTCTAATAAAATTCGTTGTGCCGAAAATCCAGGACCAAAACTCAACATCAATCCTTTGTCTCCTTTCTTAGGATTTTGATCCATAAATCGCTCTAACACATACAACACTGTTGCACTTGACATATTGCCATACAAACGCAAAACCTCTTTAGTATCGTTGATGTTTTTACCTAAAACACCAAATAAATCTTCAACCGTTTGCACAATTTTTTTCCCTCCAGGATGAAAAATTAAAAAATCAATATCTTGAATTGTTAGCTTATTTTTTTCTAAAAATGGATGAATAATTGCAGGAAAATGATCAGAAATTTTTTGGGGAACTTCTTTGTCTAAAATCATTTGCAAACCTGAGTTCACCAAATTAAAACCCATCATGTGAATGGCATCATAAAAATGATACATGGCTTCATCAACAATTTCTGGACCTTGATCTTCTTCATACGAAGACAAAATTACAGCTGATGCCCCATCACCAAAAATAGCCGCGCTTACAATATTCGCCATCGAAAAATCTTCTAATTGAAATGTAGCAGTTGGAGCTTCAACAGCAATAACAACGGCTCTTTTATTAGGATTTGCTTTCAAGAAATTCTTTGCATAAATAATTCCTGAAACGCCTGCTGCACAACCCATTTCAGTGACTGGCAAACGCACAATATCTTGTTTTAATTGCAACGAATTTATCAGGTACGCATCCAAAGACGGAATCATAATTCCTGTGCAACTTACAGTAATAATGTAATCAATGTCAGTAGGTTGCAAGTTTGCTTTTTGCAAGGATTTTATAAAAGCTTGCTCAGCCAATTTAATTACTTCGCGTTTGTAAATGTTGTTTTTATCTTCAAAAGAGGTGGCTGTAAAAACCTCTTCAGGACTCATAATTGAGTAGCGTTTATCAACACCTGCACCTTCAAAAAGCTTGATCACTTTTCGCTGAAAACGAGGTTCTTGACCTTGCATCCAAAGTTCAACAAACGGAATAATATCCTTTGTTTCTTTATAATATTGTGGCAATTGTTTTGCAACTGCTGTTATTTTTACTGCCATTTTATTTTTTAATTATCCATAAATATCTAAAAGCCCATTTCCAAGAAATTTGAGTTTTTACGTTTATTTTAATTGATATATTCTCTAAATCTTTTCTTTTAAATCCCCTTAAAACCGAGGTTAAACCGTCTTCAATAATCATGTTGTTTTTAATGAAAATTGACAATACCATAAATAAATAATAAGCAACTTTATGCCTATGCAAATCGTTAACAACAACACCAATTCTAGTTTGATGTATCGTGTTTCTTAAAAAATAAACCAATTGTTCTTCTTTAAAATGATGTAAAAACAAGGTTGCTAAAACCACATCAAATTGTCTGTTTTTAAACTCCTCAGAAAAAATATCTTGGGTTTCAAAAGTCAGCTCTGGATACTCTAAAGATAACTCATTTGCGTATTCAATCGCTGTAGGATTTGCATCAACGCCTATTAATTGAAATGTATAATGGTGTTTTCTGCCAAATTTTGCCACATCTCGTAAAATATCTCCATGACCACAACCAATATCAATAATTGTAATTAGTTCATCTTTTGGATGATTTTTTAGGATTGTTTTTAATCCATTTACAGTTACCTTATTACCTCCTAACCAGCGATTTATATTTTCTAATTTATCTAAAGTATCTCTCAATAAATGGCCACCAATTGAAAAATCGTCCATCAATTCTTCTTTATCTGTTCGGTTTTTTGTGCTGATAAAAAAATCCATAGCTACATTTTAATTGGTTTTCCATGCGTTTGTTTGATGATTATTGGCAATAAAAATGGCATTCTTCTTAAAATTTGCAATAAAATATTGGCTATTTTTTCTTGTCTAAATAACATCGCAATAAAATGTCCTGCTTTTAATCGCCATTTAAATTGACGATTCCATTGTGAAAGATACTCTTTTTCAAGCGCTTCTC
>JANQTK010000170.1 GCA_030731695.1 Polaribacter sp. | reverse complement strand
GCGCCACAATATTTATTATTTAATGTTGCTATTTTACCAAATATAACAGCATCATTCTCTGAAAGTGCTATGGAAATTGATTATGTAAGAGTGTATCAAGCATCAAGTTTAAGTACAAATGACAACACAATTGATGAAAAAGAAATTACCATTTTTCCAAATCCAGTGGATAATCAATTACAGATTCAGTTTGCAAACTTTTCAGATACGTATCAAGGAACAATTTATGATTTGACAGGAAAAAAAGTACATTCTTTCAATCAAAATGCTGCAAAAAATACTATTGATGTATCGTTTTTGAAAAGTGGTTTTTATATTTTAAACATCCAATCAGGCAGTTTTTCAAAGAACTTTAAAATCTTAAAAAACTAAACAAAAAACTATCTTTTTGATACTGAATAATTTATTGAAAATAAATATGAAAAATTAAAAATATTTTTTATATTTATAGACTAATAAATATTCAAATGTCACGCTTACATCAATTAAAAAGTTACAAAAAACACCTTCAAGAACGATATGAAAAATTATTGGAGATGTCTTGTAGCTACAGTTTTGAAGATGAGAGTATAAGTGATTTGGCAGCTTTTAAAGCTATGAAACTGAAAGAAAAATTAAATCAAGTAAGTTATCTTGACAGAGAACTTAGTTTATAATTTTTTTTGCCAAAATCCCTTAACTCACTATTTTTTCCATTGCTAATTGCAATTTTGTTGCGTTTACTTTTGCCTTTTCAGCAAAATCCATGCCTGAAGAAGCATAAATAATTTCACGTGAAGAATTGATTAGCAATCCAATTTGTGAATTCAATCCAAATTCACAAACATCTTCTAATTTGCCACCTTGAGCACCAACTCCTGGAACTAATAAAAATGCATTTGGTACTATTTTTCTGATTTCTTTAAAATAATCAGCTTTTGTAGCACCAACAACATACATTAGGTTTTCTGAATTTTTCCAAGTTTTTGAAGTTTCTAAAACCTGTTTATACAATTCCTTTTCATCCATTTTTTTTGTTTGAAAATCAAAAGCTCCCTCGTTAGAAGTGAGTGCTAACAAAATAGTATGTTTATTTTCAAAAGCCAAAAATGGCTCTACAGAATCTTTTCCCATATAAGGAGCAACTGTAACAGAATCAAAACCTAAATCTTCAAAAAAAGCTTTTGCATACATGCTAGATGTATTCCCAATATCACCGCGTTTTGCATCTGCAATTGTATAAATTTCAGGATAAAACTCATTCAAATAATCAATTGTTTTTTTCAAAGATTGCCAACCTTTAATTCCATAAGCCTCATAAAAAGCAGTATTAGGTTTGTACGCTACACACAATTGATGAGTAGCATCAATAATTGCTTTATTGAATTCAAAAATTGGATCTTCAAAAGCCAATAAATGTGATGGTATTTTTTGTAAATCAACATCCAAACCAATGCATAAAAATGATTTTTTTTGGCGTATTTGGAATTCAAGCTCTTTTGTAGTCATTGAAATTAGTTAAGCAATGCAAAAGTACTTATTTTGTCTTTTATTTGCACTCAAATGAAGTAAGTAATCCAAGGTAAAAAGGACAAAACATATAAATCGTTACAAAAAATGAAAAAAATCAGCATCCTCTTATTGCTTTTTATAACAAGTTGTTCATTTGAAGCTCCTACAGAATTCTCTGAAAAAGCGATGAATGAATCTTTGATAAACCTGCAAAAAGAATCTATTTCATTCAAAGAAGTAATCCGTCAAAATCAAGGAAAAAAAGTGCTTATCAACGTTTGGGCTTCATGGTGTGCAGATTGTATCAAAGGTTTGCCTGAGTTGAAAAAAATTCAAAAAACACATCCATCAGTGGTATTTTTAAACATTTCAGTAGATGAAAACCCATTGGCTTGGAAAAAAGGAATTCAAAGATTTCAGATTTTAGGCGAACATTACAATCTGCCAAAAGGAATGAAAAATGGGGATTTTGTTGATTTTTTAAATTTACGTTGGATTCCAAGATACATTGTTGTAGATGAAAAGGGAAGTATCTCACTTTTTAAAGCCACAAAAATTACTGATGACCGCATTTTAGCAGCGCTAAATTAAAAATAATACATCGTTTTAGTAAGTATTTCAAAATCTGATGCATTTGTTACTATCATTTTTATAAATTTACATATCATTTCAAATAGTATAATTATGAGAAAAAAAATAGTCGCTGGAAATTGGAAAATGAATAATGGCGTTAAAGAAACGAGCCAGCTTATCCGAAAAGTAAAAAAATCAATTGCTGATTTAGAACTAAATAATGTAAGAGTTATTGTTGCTCCGTCATTTGTGAATTTAGTTGGAGCAATTAAGGGTGTAAAAGATTCAAAAATTGAAGTAGCTGCACAAAATATGCATCAAGCAAAAAATGGAGCTTTTACAGGCGAAATATCCGCAGAAATGTTGCAATCTATTGGCGTAAAAACGGTAATTCTTGGTCATTCGGAAAGAAGACAATATTTTGGTGAAGATGATGAATTAATTGCAAGAAAAATTGATGCAGCTTTAGCTAATAATCTAGAAGTTATATTTTGTTTTGGTGAATTATTAGAACAAAGAAAACTAGACAACCATCTTTTAGAAGTAGGAAGTCAGTTAAAAAATACGCTGTTTCACTTAAAAGCCTCTGATTTTAAGAATATTATCTTGGCATACGAACCAGTTTGGGCAATTGGAACTGGAGAAACTGCAACACCTGTACAAGCGCAAGAAATGCATGCTTTTGTAAGAAATGTGATCGCTAAAAAGTTTGGTCAAGAAACTGCTGATAGTGTTTCTATTTTATATGGTGGAAGCGTAAAAGCATCCAATGCTGAAGAAATTTTTTCAAAAGAAGATGTTGATGGTGGTTTAATTGGCGGTGCTTCATTGGTTGCGGAAGATTTTGCAGCCATTATCGAAGCAATTTAAAACCAAGTTTTTTGTAAAACTTCCTTTAAAATGCAATAAATTTGCGTCAGATTTCAAAAGAAATCTTGACGCTTTTTTTATGGATAATATTTATATTGAATACGATTTTAGAATTTCACCAAAAGAACCAGCAACCGAAATTTTAGTTGCCGAATTAGGAGAAGTAGGATTTGAAAGTTTTGTTGAAAATGAAACAGGAATGCTTGCCTATATTCAAAAAAATGACTGGTTTGAAAACATTTTGGATGATATTTTTATTCTAAATTCTGATGAATTCGAAATTGAATATGATTTTCATGAAGTAGCACAAACCAACTGGAATGAAGAGTGGGAAAAGAATTTTGAACCCATTCAAGTTGATGATTTGGTAAGTATTCGTGCGCCTTTTCATGAAAACCCACACTTAAAATACGAAATTATCATAGAACCAAAAATGAGTTTTGGAACTGGTCATCACGAAACTACGCATATGATGATTCAACATTTATTAGAACTCAATCTAGAAAATAAAAAAGTATTGGATATGGGTTGTGGCACTGGAATTTTAGCCATTTTTGCTGAAATAAAAGGCGCAAAACCTATTGATGCTATTGATATTGATGAATGGTGTTACACCAATTCTATTGAAAATATTGAGCGCAATAATTGCAATCATATTACTGTTTATCAAGGAGATGCATCGCTTTTAATTGATAAAAAATACGAAGTAATCATCGCTAATATCAACAGAAATATTTTGTTAGCAGACATGAAAACATATTCGAATTGTTTGGAAAAAAACGGAATTTTATTGTTAAGTGGATTTTACGAAGAAGATTTGCCAACTATTGATAAAGAAGCCTCCGAAAATCAATTAAAATTAGAAAAAACTAAAAAAAGAAATCAATGGATTTCTGTTCATTATAAAAAACAATAATTTTTTTTTATTTTTATTGCATGGGAACTAAAGAAAAAATTCAAGAAGAAGTTGACATTTTAGAGCAAGAAACGCATCAACATGAAATTGTGTTGCACAATGACGATGTAAACACTTTTGAATTTGTGATAGAATCGCTCATCAATGTGTGCGAACACACTTTAGAACAAGCAGAACAATGCACGTATTTGGTGCATTATAAAGGAAAATGCACCGTAAAATCTGGTGAATTAAAAGATTTAGAACCAAGATGTTCAAAGCTATTACAACTTGGTCTATCAGCAGAGTTGATATAAAAAACAAATGGAAAACGTATTCAAATATTACCAATTTTCAGAATTTTTCAAGGATGAATCTGGGACTTTTTCATCTAATGAAATTAGTTTTACAGAATTGAATGAAACTCATTTTCTCATTTTCGAAAAAACAGAAACATCCTATACTCTTTACGTATCTAAATTTAAAAACAAAAAAGAAATTGGAAAAAACCCTCCAGAAATTTTAGAAATGCTGGTTGAAAATTATGACAAAAGCATTCCTGAACACAGAATGGCTTTGAAACAATATTTTGCTGAATAAAAAGCATAAAAAAACTCATCTAAAAAGATGAGTTTTTTTGTGA
>JANQTK010000169.1 GCA_030731695.1 Polaribacter sp. | reverse complement strand
AAAAATGCGTTCTATTGGAGGTACAAATGGTAATAAAATAGGCAGCCTCAGCACTGTAATCCCAATTTTGTAGGCGAGCAGATTTAATTCTATAGTTGTTTTTGAATAATGAGGTCATAATCTCCAATTGGTGCTTTGAGGTCGGGTTATCTTTTTTGTTTCACAGAATTATTACAATTGTGATTAATTCAGTATTTGGAATTTAGGATTGGCACGGATTGCAAATCCGCCTTTCGGGTGTAAGCTACCGTTTAGAACTGCATCTACCACCGTTTTAAAAGCCTAAAATTTTGTTGATTCAGCCTTTTCAATTGACGATTTGCAGGCTGTAATCGCCAGTATCAGTAGGAATAATAGTTTTTTTATTTTTTGATTGTAATGAGCTGTTTGTAAGTAAGTTGCCTCCAAATCCACTCCAAGGGCCCGAACCTAAAATATTTTAACCAAATGGTGCTAAACAGCACTTGAAGTAGAAAGATACTGATGGCGATGAGCATAATTACCGTAAACCCAAATTGCCCCGCAAAACCAAAACCGAGTTTGTAAAAAATAACTATGGAGATTGCAGTTTGCATCAGGTAATTGGTGAAAGCCATTTTACCTACTGGTGCTATGCAATTCAATATAGCTGGTTTTTTGTAATAAATAATGGCGAGCAGTGCTGCATAACCCAGTGCTAAAGGCACGGTGCTGAGTGCATAGTTTAACGTTTTTAGAAAGCTAATCATAGTAGATTGGCCTCCAAAAAAAACAAAATAAGTTCTAACAATACTTATAGGCAAACCAATTCCTATGCCTATAAATGCTATCTTCTTTAAAAATTTGATATTACTTAAAAGTCCTTCATTTAAAATTTTACGACCAGCCCACAAGCCTATTAAAAAGATGCCAAAGACTTTAAAAATACGACCTTCTTCTAAAATAAATCCTACACGTACAAATGCAATAGATAGGTTCATTTTAAAAAAGTCTACCCAATTAACATTATTCATGTAGTATTGCATGTCAACAAAGGATTCGCCATTATACTCCGAAGGTGGATAGCCAAAGTAATTCCAAAGGTCTAGGCTTTTTTGGAAAAAAAACTGGGGATAATCGAATTTTATGAAATGAATAATAAACCAATTTAGTAAAGGCATTAGAATTAAAATGGCTGCAAAACTTAAGAGCTTTTTGTTTGCTGTATCTTTAAAAAATACCAATAAAAAACCTAACAGCGCATATAGCGTTAAAATATCACCCATCCAAAATCCAACTAAATGGATAAGCCCGAAAACAAGCAACCAGAACATTCTGCTGTTAAAGAACGATGCAAATGGTTTGTTACTCTTTTTGAACTTTTGGTATTGCATCATACAACCAATACCAAACAATAATGAAAATATGGAGTAGAATTTTCCGTCGATTAAAGTAAACGAGATAAAATCTAACAGGTCATCTGATGCCCATACCGCCTTTGGATTTCTAAAGGTTGCTGCAAAGAAAAAGATACCTGAAAAAGTAAGAATATTGGCCATAAATATAAACTGTATGGCAATACCCCGTAGTACATCTAAAAAATCAATACGTTCGGCAATTTGGGTTGGCTTCAATTGGTTGTCTGTTTGATTCATAATTATTTGATTAAATTTTATTCTTATTTTTTATCAGTACTATTCATATTTCATATTCTTAAAAGCAGCCACATAAAAATTAGCATCAATAATCAATTCTTTGGCGGTGCTTTTGGTATACTCATGTGTCCAATTGGTGGTTGGTTTAATCCACTGCTCTTTGCCATCAAGTTTTACTTTTAAAGGCATATATATGAAATCCTGGGACAGTATTTATCCAGCGATAGGCAAATTTGTTTTCCTCAAAAAAATACTCCAACGATGGGATTTGAACGGTTCTTAAGTACTGATCAAAAAAGGTCTTTAGGTTTAAGCCTGACTGTTGTGAAATGTAATTTTCAATCTCTGCGGTGGTCACTGTTTTATGATAGAATGCTGTATTTAATCCAGTAAGAATAGCTCTCCACTTTTCATCATCATTGATTACATGCCTTAGCGTGTGCAAAAGGGTAGCACCTTTCGTATAAATATCTTGGGTGATATCCTTATCATTTACATCGTAATCTCCAATAATTGGGATTTTATTTTCGATGCTATGAGATATGCCTTTCATATATTCTTCGCCAGCTTTTTTCCCAAAATGATATTCCACATACAAGGCTTCAGCATAGGTAGTGAATGCTTCAGACACCCACATATCTGCCATGTCTTTGTAGGTGATGTTATTTGCAAACCATTCGTGACCAGATTCGTGAATAAGCAAATAATCGAATTTTAATCCCCAACCAGATCCTGAAATATCTCTACCATCATACCCATTAGTATATCTAGCGTAGCCTACAGAACTTTGATGCTCCATGCCAACACCCTCTACCAGTTTATAACTGTCTTCATAAAATGGATAAGGACCAAACCAATGTTCAAAAGCTTCTAACATTGAATGTGCCTGTTTAAACTGAACCTTGGCTTTTTCAAGGTTTTCGGGTAACACATAATAATCACATGCTAATGTTCCTTTCATCCCCTTGTATGGCTCTGAAAAATGGACGTAATCTGCCACGTTAAGAGCGACTCCGTAATTGTTAATTGGGTTTACTACCGTCCATTGATAGGTTGTTGTACCATTTTTATTTTTTTTGGTTGCTGTTAGCTTACCATTGGCAACAGCCATAAGATCTTTGGGAAAGGTTACATGTATGATCATCCCATTATCTGGCTCATCGTACAAGTGATCCTTGTTTGGCCACCACAAGCTTGCACCTTCCCCTTGACATGACGTAAAGACAAACGGTTTGCCATTCGCATCTTTCACCCATGAAAAGCCACCATCAAATGGGGCATTTGGTGCTTCCTTTGGATTTCCTTCATAAAAAATCTCAATCTTTTTTGAAGACCCTATTCGTTGATTTTCTTTCAAATGAATGAAATATGCATTTCCTTCTTGAGTAAATGGCAACGCTTCACCTGCTTGAATAACTTTCGTGATTTTCAATGGAGGTTGCAAATCTATTTGCATGTCGTTCTTTGATTCTAATACGGTATATGTGATGGTATTTGAACCTTTAATGAACTTTTTTTCGATATCTAATTCAAAATCTAAATCGTAGTGTGTTAAATTCCACCAAGCTCTTTTATCCGTTATTTTCCCTCTTAAAGTGTCTTGTCTGGTATATTTTTTTTCTACTATTGGAGCAATGGTCATATCACGTGAAATCGGAGTTCGACTCAAAGTAATGGGTTCTAATTGGCGTGATTCGAGATAATAAAAGCCTTTGTAAGAATCCGTTTCAGTATCTTTTCTTAATTTGAAACTAAGCTCAAAGCTTCCAGGTGTTAAATCAAGTGTCAAATCAAAGAAAAGAGAATCGTTCTTAATGCTTAAATTCTTAAGGGGTACATTTATTATGTTAACCCAGCCTTTAAATTCCCAGTTAAAAGTCCCAAAATAAGTATCGTTGTTCTTTTCAATGTTGATTTCTAAACTTGCATTTTGAGTTTCGTACCATTTACCAGTTATATTTTGCCCAAACGATGTAAAAATTGATAGTTGGAGACTAAGTAATAAAAGCGTTTTTCTTTTCATGTTTTAATTTGATTGGTTAGGTAATTGCATACAACGTTTTCGGGCTTTGCGTTCGGGCAGGTTTCGGAGCACAAAGTTTCAATTTATTACTAATGTTCAATTGAAAAACTACTACTGAATTTTGCACTTCAGTCCGCCTGACGCAAAACCCGTGTTAGTGGTTCGTTGTTTAATTTTTAGCAGAAATTCCAATGACATTGTTTTATGATTTTAGTTATTAAATCTGTCAAATAATTATTCCTTTGTTATTTTCATTGGGTTCAATTAAGTCCCACATATTTCCATACAAATCTTCAAATACTGCAACTGTTCCGTATTCAAAGGTTTCTGGAGGTCTGACAAAATTTATTTGTCTGACTATCATTTTATTATAATCTCTCCAAAAATCATCTGTGAAGAGAAAAAATCCAACTCGACCACCAGATTGATTTCCTATACATCTTGCCTGTCTTTCGTTGGCAGCTTTGGCAAGTAATAAGCAACATTCTTTCGCTCCTTTGGGTGCTATCATTACCCACCTCTTTTCTTCACTCAGCTTGGTGTCTTCTAATACTTGAAAGTCAAGTTTTTGGGTGTAGAATTCAATAGCGTCATCATAGTTTTCAACTATTAAGGCAATATGTGCTATTCTTTGATACATTACTTTAGTTAATTATGTTAAAGTCTTCTTCCAATATTCCATAAAAATAGTTGTCCTTCCATACTCCTCTAATTGGTAACTTCTTTCGTTTTATTCCCTCTCTTTTGAAACCGGCCTTTTCAAGAGTCTTGCTTGATGCAATATTCTCTACTGCACAACCAGCTTCAATTCTATGTAATTTCAAATCAATAAATCCATATTTCAAAATTCTTGTCAATGCTTCGGTTGTATAACCTTGTCGCCAATGGTCTTTATGAATTTTAAACCACACTTCCGCTGTCTTGTAGTTTACTTTCCCTAAATTTATCGCAATAAGCCCAATAAATTTATTATCGTCATTTTTATCAATGCAAAAAATATAAGAATTTCTTGGTTCTTGTTTTTGTATTATCAACCATTCGTTCAGAATATTTTCAGTCGTTTGGATATTCTCAGGAATCCCTAATGTATTAAACTCGTCAGTTTCGGGCAAGGAATGAAGTTTGTGAACATTATCAATGTCAGCAAAAGTCAATTCTCTAATATTTAGTCTATTTGTTTTAAGCATTATCTTTTACAATTACCGCTAACTGATTTATATGAGCAACTTTATATAACTTTTATATATCCATAGCCAATATCTCAGCCCCTAAAATAGACATTTTTTAACAGCAAAACACCCCAAAACAAAATACCTTGTTTTTCATTGTTCAGATCAAGGGAAAAACAACGTGTAAAAACACCCAAAACTGTGTTTGAAAACCACTATTTTGTGAATAATTTTTTGTTTTGTAGGGTTTACAAAGTAGCAGAGCAAATTACAGCAACCTAAGATTCTACACGGCTGTGCGATTTTTTTTGAATGCTTACAGTTAGATTGATTTTTAAATTATGAAGACAGCGATTGAATTTCTTCTTTTAATTTTTTAAGATGACGATTTATAATTGCCCAAAAAAACCTCACAGGTTTTTAAAATCTGTGAGGTTTGTATTTATATTATTTTAGTTAATTTATCAGAAAGATATTTTTTGCTTTTCTCCATCATAGATTAGGACTTTAGTTGCATCAATACTTTTTTTTAGAATTGGATTTTTTATGGAAGTAAAAGTTAGTAAGTCTACTTTTCTTTGAAAAAACTCTTCAAATTTATCCCAAATATTCATCATATTTTCACCACGTTCAATGGGATCATTATTGTCAATTTCAATCAATAAATCGATATCACTGGTTTCTTCATTAAATTGATTCGTTATTGAAGACCCAAAAGCATATAATTTTTTAACATTGTGTGCTTTACACAATGATAAAAAATCAGCCATTTTATTTTGAATAGATTCTTTTAAATTCATATTGTTAATATGGTGTAATTTTTGAATTATTGCATTTCGAAAACTGACCATCGAAAATCGACCATCGAATAACGATCAGCTACTCCTTCTGCCCATTCAACATCAAAAACGCTTTTAGGAATTCCCCAATATTCCCATCCATCACAGCGTCTACATTGCCAGTTTCGTGAGCAGTACGTACATCTTTTACCAACTTATACGGATGCATCACGTAATTGCGGATTTGACTTCCCCATTCGTTTTTCATTTTGTTGGCTTCGATATCGTCACGGGCTGCTTGTTGCTTTTTCAGTTCGATTTCATACAATTGCGACTTTAACATTTGCAAAGCAGTAGCCCTGTTATCGTGTTGCGAACGTGAATTGGAACACTGAATTTGAATGCCTGTTGGTTTGTGCGTTAGTTGCACTTTGGTTTCTACTTTGTTTACATTTTGCCCTCCAGCACCGCTTGAACGGGCTGTGGTAATCTCAATATCAGCAGGATTGATGTCAATTTCAATAGAATCATCTGCCACAGGATACACATATACTGATGAAAAGCTTGTGTGACGTTTGGCATTGCTATCAAAAGGAGAAATACGCACCAATCTGTGTACGCCATTTTCGCCTTTCAACCATCCAAAAGCATAATCGCCTTCAATTTCAACAGTTACGGTTTTAATTCCTGCTGCATCACCTTCTTGATAGTTGAGTGTTTTTAGTTTATAGCCTTGTTTTTCCGCCCACATGGTGTACATTCGGAATAACATTTCTGTCCAATCGCAACTTTCGGTACCTCCAGCACCCGCTGTAATTTGAATCACCGCAGATAACGAATCTCCTTCTTCCGACAACATGTTTTTAAACTCAATATCCTCTAAAAACGAGCGTGTTTTTTGAAATTGCTCCTCCAATTCAGCCTCGTCCACTTCGCCTTCTTTGTAAAATTCGAACAACACATTCAAATCTTCGTTCAGTGATTTTACTTCTTGATAGTCAGCTACCCATTTTTTCTTAAAACGCAATTCTCTGAGAATGACTTCGGCTTCTTTTGGGTGATTCCAAAAGTCGGGATTGGCTGTTTTTTCTTCTTCATTGGCTATCTGAATCAGCTTTTTATCGATTTCTAAATACGAATGCAGCTTTTCGATTCTGACAGTAATATCCTTTAAGTGTTCTAGTGTAATCATAATTGATGCAAAAATAACTGAATTTTTAAGATTTCAACTTGAAAACAAGGCGAGTTATTTGTAGTTTTATCAAAATTTATATCCGATGCAAAAAATAACCGTTTTTCTAGCCCTTTTATGCTTAAGTATGCCTACTTTTTCTCAGTTTTTTCCTGAGAAACTAGGGGATAAACTGCAAAAAGGAATCACCAAATACGAAGGTTTTGTCAATTTTTATTATGATGAAAATACGGACAAAGTCTATTTAGAGATTGCCCAATTAGACCAAGAATTTTTATATGTCAATGCCCTTTCGCAAGGTATTGGTTCGAATGACATTGGGTTGGATAGAGGTCAATTGGGGGATGGTGTTGTGGTCTTTTTTAAAAAAGCAGGGAACAAGATTTTGCTGATACAGCCCAATCAAAATTTTAGAGCCATTACCGATAATGTAGAAGAAAAAGAATCTGTAAAAGAAGCTTTTGCCAAATCGGTATTGCATGGATTTGTGATCAAAGAAGAAAAGAAGGGGATGTATTTGGTAGATGCGACCGATTTTTTAATGCGAGATGCGCATGGAGTGGCAGCTACGTTGGCAAACAACAACCAAGGCAACTACAGTTTAGACAAAAGCAAAAGTGCTTTTTATTTGGATAGAACCAAGGCATTTCCTAAAAATGTAGAGTTTGATGTGATGTTGACATTTAGTGGTACTCCCAAAGGCTACAACATCCGCAGTGTGACTCCAGATGCTAGTTCAGTAACTGTGCATCAGCATCATTCGTTTGTGGAATTGCCAGACAATAACTATAAAACTAGAAAATACGATCCACGTTCGGGTTCGTGGCAAATGACCTATATGGATTATGCAACGCCTGTAAATGAAAACATTACCAAACGTTTTATTTACAGACACCGTTTGGAAAAGAAAAATCCGAACGTAGCCATTTCAGAAGCTGTTGAACCGATTGTGTATTATTTAGACAGAGGCACTCCTGAGCCAGTAAGAACCGCATTGTTAGAAGGTGGTAAATGGTGGAATCAAGCTTTTGAAGCGGCAGGATACAAAGATGCTTTTCAAATTAAAATGTTGCCAGAAGGCGCTGATATGTTGGATGTTCGTTACAATGTAGTACAATGGGTTCACAGATCTACCAGAGGTTGGAGTTATGGTGCTAATATTTCGGACCCAAGAACGGGCGAAATTATCAAAGGTCATGTAAGTTTGGGAAGTTTGCGTATTCGTCAAGATTTTTTAATTGCCCAAGCCTTGCAAGCACCTTATAAAAACAACTCGGTGGATGATGAATTTGCCATGCAACTAGCGATTGCAAGAATCCGACAACTGTCAGCTCATGAAATTGGACATACCTTGGGATTTGCACACAATTTTGCCGCAAGTACTGTTGGTAGAACCTCTGTGATGGATTATCCACACCCAAAATTGGTGATGAAAGACGGTAAGATTGATTTTTCGCAAGCCTATGATGATAAAATTGGGGCTTGGGACAAGGTTATAGTTGCCTATTCCTATCAAGATTTTCCAGAAGAGGTAAACGAAGAAACAGCCCTCAATGACATTTTGGAAAAAGCTTTTGCGAGTGGATTACGTTTTTTATCCGATCAAGATGCAAGACTTACAGGCAGTGCCAGTGCCTATGCCCATTTGTGGGACAATGGCAATACCGTTTATGACGATTTATATAACTTATTGGACATCCGAAAAAAAGCCATTGCCGCTTTTTCTACAGACAATATCAAAACAGGCGAACCCTACTCCGTATTGGAAGATGTCTTTGTGCCTTTGTATTTTTTACATCGTTACCAAACCGAAGCAACTGCTAAAATTATTGGAGGATTAGACTATTCGTATGCTGTTAAAGGAGGTAAGGAAACTATTGTAAAGCGAATTTCAGGCAAAGAAGAACGTAATGCATTCCAAGCCATTTTAAAAACATTGGTAGTGGAAGAAATAGCCATTCCGAAAGAGAAATTGGCGCTTTTTCCACCTAGAGCCTATGGATATGACCGATCTAGAGAATCGTTCAATAGCAAATTGGGTGTTGCTTTTGATCCCTTTTCAGCAGTTGAAACATCCGCAGAAATGACTTTAGAGATGTTGTTACATCCGCAAAGAGTTTCTAGGTTGATTGCTCATAAAAGTTTGGATGATTCCCAATTAGGCTTGGAAGAACTGTTGGGTGTTTTGATTGAAAACACTATTAAAAAAACACACAAAGACAGCTATTATCAAGAATTGCAACACATTATCAATGGTAAAGTTTTAGAGCAATTATTTTATTTGTCAAGCAATAAAAATCAATATCCACAAGTCAATGCGATTGTCAATGCCAAGTTGGGGGAGATCAAACAACTATTGCTAAATTCACCTGCGAAAGGAGCTCAAAAAATGATGGAACAATCTTTTCTAAAAATGATGAACGATTTTGAGAAAAACCCCACTGCTTTTAAAAAATCAGACGCACCTAAAATTCCAGATGGTTCCCCTATAGGAACTACTCACTAAAATACGTTAAAGAATGATTATTGATTTAATTTCAGATACCGTAACCAGACCAACTCCAGGCATGATGGAGGCAATGATGCATGCAAAAGTAGGGGATGATGTTTTTAACATGGATCCTACTGTCAATGCATTGCAAGAAAAAGCAGCAGCGATGTTTGGGATGGAAGATGCCTTATTTTTCCCTTCAGGTACGATGGCAAATCAAGCTGCCATTAAAATACATACACAACCTGGAGATTTGTTATTTTGTGACAAGTATGCGCATGTGTACAATTATGAAAGTGGAGGCGCTGCCTTTCATTCGGGGGTTACGTGTAAATTGATTGATGGAACGAGAGGGATGTTTACAGCAGCTCAATTGGAAGAAGTTACTGCAGGAAGTCCTCAAATATATTTGCCTTATGCCAAATTGGTTTGTATAGAAAACACTACGAATAAAGGAGGAGGAGCTTGTTGGGATTTTTCAGAACTCGAAAAAATTCAGAAAATCACCCAAGAAAGGGAACTCGCTTTTCATTTAGATGGTGCACGATTGTTCAATGCACTAGTGGAAAAAAAGGAAACCCCACAACAATATGGGCAACTCTTTGATACCATTTCGATTTGCTTTTCTAAGGGATTGGGCGCGCCAATTGGTTCTATATTATTGGGCTCAAAAAAGCACATAGAAAAAGCCTTACGCATTCGAAAATTGTTTGGAGGAGGCATGAGGCAAGTAGGTTTTTTAGCAGCCGCATGTGACTATGCTTTAGATCATCAAGTAGCAAGATTGGCAGAAGATCATCAAAAAGCCAAGGAAATAGGGGCCGTTCTTGAAACTGTTTCCTATGTCACCAAAGTGGAAACTATTGAAACCAATATCGTAATATTTTATGTAGATGCCGCCATTGGAGATGACAATTTTATCCAACGAATGAAAGCTCAAAACATCTTGTTAACGCCTATGGGTGAAGGAAAAATACGGATTGTAACGCACTTAGATTATACCAATGCAATGCATGCCGTTTTATTGGATGCCTTGCGTAATTTTCAGTAAAGAGGAGTGTTACATTTCCGATTCTAATTTTGCCAATTCTTTGTAGTTTCTGTTGAGTTTTTTCAATAAGATGCCATACAACAATTGATAAAATAACCAGAAAAGCCCAAGAATAATGAAGGTTGCAATCAACATTAAGAAAACCACTAAGAGAATTTGTTTGTTGCTCAATTCCTCAATATTGATGTTGATGGTAGCTATGGTTACTACAATCATACTTAATGCAAGGTAGCTGAGATTGAAAAACACATAGTTACGCACTGTTTTACGTGTTTTTAATATTTTATTCATCAATAATTTGGTTGATGCCACTGATGAGATTTTTACATAATTTTGATAAAACTGTACCAAAAAGTAAAATAAGATGGCATAGGCTAAAATTTGAGAATAGAATACAAAACTTTGCAAACCTAATTCCTCGTATTGTTTGTAGGCCTCTTCCATATCCATAAAAAAGTATAATGAGTTCATGAAAACAAACTCTAAAATTCCAATTACAAAAATCCATTTTACAATGGAAGAAGATTTGGCATGCGCCATTTTGTAAATCTCAAGGGTTGAGAATTTACAGGGCATTTCAACTTGTTTACTCCAAGTTTCTTTGTATTTATCTAATAAATCCATTTTATGGGTTTAAAATCGTTTTTAATTTCTCTTTTGCTCTATTCATTTTCACACGCGCATTTACGTTTGATATCCCCAATGTTTCTGCAATTTCAAGGAAAGGTTTGTCTTCCAAATACAAAAAAATCAATGCTTTGTCAATATCATTCAATTGATGGATGGCTTTATACAAGGCTTCTAACTGTTTTTCTTCGGTATCATCATATTCTGATGAAGAAATCTTAAAAGCTACTTCGCTAAAATCATCCGTTTTTAGCGTTCTTGTTGATTTTCTGTACAATGAAATTGCCGTATTTAGGGCAACTCGATACATCCAAGTGCTAAATTTAGCATCGCCACGAAACTTGGAATAGTTTTTCCAAAGTTGAATGGTGATTTCTTGAAACAAATCATTGTGTGCCTCTTTGTCTGTAGTATACATTCTACAGATTTTATGGGCAATATTTTGATTTTTTTCAAAATCTGATAAAAATTCAGCTTCTAAATCCTTTTGCACTCTAATCAGTTAGTTTTGAGTATTAGTAGCACAAACTTATAAAATGTTACAGATTTATTTTTAACTATTTTCTAATTGAAAAAAATGTCTAACTTTGTTCACTTCAAAACGAAATAAATTGAACAGTATTAAGCAGGATTTCACGATCAAGGATTTAGAAAATATTTCAGGAATCAAAGCACATACCATACGGATATGGGAAAAAAGGTACAATTTATTGCAACCCAATAGAACAGATACCAATATTCGTTATTACTCTCCTGAAAACTTAACAAAGCTCTTAAACATTGTTTTGTTAAACAATAATGATTACAAAATTTCGAAAATTGCAGCAATGACTGATGATGAAATTTTGTTGAAATCAAGAGAATTGGCATTTAGCAATGCGATAAATGATGAGGCAATCAACGCTTTTAAACTTTCTATGTATCAATTTGATAAGATATTGTTTAACAACACTTACAATACCTTATTACACAAAAAAACATTCAGAGAAATTTTTAAAGACGTATTCATTCCGTTTTTAGAGCAAATTGGCATGTTGTGGCATACAGATACTTTATTGCCTGCTCATGAACATTTTATATCGAACTTAATTGCACAAAAAATTCTTTCGAATACTGAGAAATTGCAATACAACATTACGAATTCTAACAAAACCTATGTGTTGTTTTTACCAGAAAACGAAATACACGAATTGGGATTGTTGTATTTGAATTATGAGTTGGTATTGAGAGGCTTTCATACCATATATCTAGGACAAAGTTTGCCATTGAATAATCTGAATTACTTTTTGGAAAGTGAACGAGAAATCTGTTTTATAACTTCACTTACAATTCAGCCTTATGATGATAAAATAGAGGAATATTTCAAAGAGATTGATGATGTAATGGCAGGTACAGGTAATAAATTCATTGCAACTGGTCGTAAAATTCAAAAAATAAGACACCTACAATTAAATACCAATATTCAACTTTTTGATACCATTGCAGATTTGTTAAAAGTCTTATAAATTTCTTCAATCGCTTCTAAATCGTTTAATTAATGGCTACATTTGTTAAACAAATACACACATGAAAAAAAGAATATACATTATAGGCTCAGGGTTTTCTGCTTTGGCAGCCTCCTGTTATCTATCCAAAGAAGGATTTGAAGTAGTCGTTTTAGAAAAAAATGCCACTTTAGGAGGAAGAGCAAGACAGTATAAAAGAGATGGTTTTACCTTTGACATTGGTCCAACTTGGTATTGGATGCCGGATGTTTTTGAACGTTTTTTTGCTGATTTTGGCAAGAAGCCTTCTGATTTTTATATGTTAGAAAAATTAAAACCTGCGTATCAAGTGTATTTTGGGCAACAAGATTCCATTATTATAGACGGAAATCTTGACAAGATTTATGAAACTTTTGAAAAAGAAGAAAAAGGAAGTGCGGAACATTTAAAATCATTTTTAGCGTCTGCGAAATCAAATTATGATATTGCTATCAAAGATTTGGTGTACAAACCAGGAATTTCTCCTTTGGAATTGGTAACTACAAAAACAGTTACAAAATTGAATCAGTTTGCTTCTACCATCAGAAAACAGGTTCGTAAAAATATCAAAAGCAATAAATTAATTCAAATTTTAGAGTTTCCAGTATTGTTTTTAGGAGCAAAACCAAGCAATACGCCTGCGTTTTATAATTTCATGAACTATGCCGATTTTGGTTTAGGTACATGGCATCCAATAGGAGGAATGTATAAAGTAGTGGAAGGAATGGTGGCTTTGGCAGAAAGCTTGGGTGTGGAATTCAGAACCAATGCTAATGTTGAAAAAATCAATACAGATGCTGCGAACAAAGTGACAGGTTTGGTGGTCAATGGCGAAAATATTGAAGCAGATTTGGTGTTGAGTGGTGCAGATTACCATCACACAGAAACACTTTTAGACGAAAATTTACGTCAATATTCCGAAAATTATTGGTCAAAAAAGACTTTTGCACCTTCTTCATTGTTATTTTATGTAGGTTTTGATAAGAAATTATCAAATGTTTGTCATCATACGTTGTTTTTTGATAGCGACTTTGATGTGCATGCCAAAGACATTTATGATACTCCAAAATGGCCTGATAATCCGTTGTTTTACGCTAGTTTTTCAAGTATAACTGACGATTCTTTTGCGCCTGACGATTGCGAAGCAGCAACCTTTTTAATACCTTTAGCACCAGGATTGGAAGATACTGAGGAATTGAGAGAATTGTATTTTCAAAAAATAATTACACGTTTGGAAAAATTAACAAACCAAGATGTGCAAAAAAATATTATATTTAAAAAATCTTTTTGTGTGAATGATTTTGTAAAAGAATACAATTCATACAAAGGAAATGCGTATGGTTTGGCGAACACGTTATTCCAAACTGCATTTTTAAGACCAAAAATAAAGAGTAAAAAAGTGAATAATTTATTTTTCACGGGTCAATTAACAGTACCAGGGCCAGGTGTTCCACCCGCTTTGATTTCTGGAAAAATTGCATCAGATTTAATTGTAAAAACCAATAGTAAATAGTATGAAAGATTTGTTCGACAATGTTTCTAATGATTGTAGCAAAATGGTTACTAAAAAATATAGTACCTCATTTTCTATGGCCGTAAATATGTTGTCTCCAAAAATCAGAGCTGATATTTACAATATTTATGGCTTTGTTCGTTTTGCAGATGAAATTGTTGATACTTTTCACGATTTTGACAAAGAGCAATTGATGACTCATTTTGAGAATGATTATTATTTCGCTAAAAAAAACAAAATCAGTTTAAATCCGATTTTAAATTCATTCCAGCAAACTGTAAATAGATACAATATTCCTGATGAAATGGTGCAGGCTTTTTTGAAAAGCATGAAAGCTGATTTGCATAAAACCGAATACAATACCAAAGAAGAATATGACGAATATATTTTTGGTTCGGCGGATGTTGTTGGTTTGATGTGTTTGAAAGTATTTGTGAATGGTGATGATGCAAAATATGCAGAGTTAAAAGATGCAGCAATGCGTTTGGGTTCTGCGTTTCAAAAAGTAAATTTTTTGCGTGATTTGAAAGATGATTTTGAGTTGTTAAATCGTTCTTATTTTCCAAATATCGATTTAGGAAAATTAGATGCAGCCTCAAAACAATTGATTATCGACGAAATTGAAGAAGATTTTGATTATGCTTATAATAACGGAATTCTGAAATTGCCTGTAGAAGCTAAATTTGGAGTGTATATGGCTTATAGATACTACAGAAGATTGTTGAAAAAACTAAAAAATCTACCATCAGAAAAAATTATGGATACCAGAATTCGTATCTCTAATCCGATGAAAATTAATCTTTTAGCTAGAAGCTACGTTAAGTACAAATTAAATATTATCAAATGATGTATGCGTTAATTACACTAGGAGTTTTTATAACTATGGAAGGCGTTACTTGGTGTACACACAAATATGTAATGCATGGTTTTGGATGGTTTTTACACGAAGATCATCATCAACCAGGATATCCATCAGTATTTGAAAAAAACGATTTATTCTTTGTGATTTTTGCGATTCCGAGTATGTTGTTGTTCATTTTTGGTTCTAATACCCAATATACTTTTCTGATTTTTATAGGTTTAGGAATTTTATTGTATGGATTAGCCTATTTTTTAATTCATGATGTGTTGATTCATCAGCGGTTTAAATGGTTTAAAAACACCAATAATTGGTATTTAAAAGCCTTGAGAAAAGGACATAAAATTCACCATAAAAACATGGGAAAAGAAGAAAGCCAATGTTTTGGAATGTTATTTGTCCCGTTAAAATATTTTAGAGAATATCTATAGCCTTTAACACGATACTTTTTGTTAATATAACAATTATGCAAATCTCAAAAAAAAATCTTTATGCTATTAAAAATCTCTGCGATACTTATCGTGTGAAAAGATTTTTTGTTTTTGGATCGGTTTTAAGAAATGATTTTAACGAAAATTCGGATATTGATTTTGTCGTTGATTTTTATGAAAAAGATCCTATCAAGTATACAGATTTATACTTTGCTTTGAAAGAAAATCTAGAGAAAATTTTGAAACGACCCATTGATTTGATTGAAGAAAGAGGCATTAAAAACTCCTTTTTTAAAAAGGAATTAGAAGAGTCAAAAGTTTTGATTTATGGACAATAAATTAAACGCTTGGCTTGAAGATATTTCTAGATCAATTGATGAAATCTTTGATTTTCTCCCTGAAAAAAGAGATTTTTCAGAATTTCAAAAAGATTTAAAAACAAAAAAAGCCGTAGAGCGAAATCTTGAAATTATTGGAGAAGCCGTCAATAGAATTTCAAATTATAAAAACAGCGAAATTATCATTCAAAATGCAAAACAGATTATTGGTACAAGAAATCGAATTGCACATGAATATGATACTATTTCAGATGAAGTAATTTGGACAATTATCATTAGAGAATTACCTAAACTTAAGGAAGAAATTGTACTCCTGAAAAAATAATTTTACAAAAAGTTCTCTTTATCAAAAAGAGCTTTTCTTGAAATATAATATAAATAAGTAAAAAAATACCAATCGTATGAATCGTAACTCACAACTTACATGATGGTACAGTTCGATTACATTATTGTTGGTGCAGGAGCTTCTGGGTTAATGATGGCATACAGAATGTCAAAAGATTCTTTTTTTGACAACAAAAAAATCCTAATTATTGACAAAGAAAAAAAATCTATCAACGACCGAACTTGGTGTTTTTGGGAAAAAAATAATGGCGAATGGGATGATGTTTTAGCCAAAACTTGGGATAAAATTCAATTCAAATCTGATATACATTCGCTTGAAGAATCGATTTTACCGTATCAATATAAAATGATACGCAGTAAAAAAATCTACGATAAAATTTGGAATCAGTTAGATCAACATCCACAGATTACTTTTTTAGCTTCCAATGTTTTAGAAATTCAGCAGGCTGAGAGTGCAGCAATTGTTGTTACGGATGCTGGTTCATTTTCATCAACAGTTGTACTTAACTCTGTTCTTTTTTCAAACGAATACAAGCTTCAATCAAAATACCCAGTTTTACAGCAGCATTTTGTCGGATTTTTTATAAAAACAAATGAAGATTGTTTCAACGATGATTTGGCGACCTTTATGGATTTTAAAATTCCCCAAAAAGGAAATACCCGATTTATGTATATTTTGCCTTTCAGTAAAAATGAAGCACTTTTTGAATATACCTTGTTTTCTGAAAAACTATTGCCAATTTCAGAATATGAAGCAGCCATTGAGTTGTATTTGAAAGAAAATAACATTACAAACTACACCATTACCGAAAAAGAACAAGGTTCAATACCCATGACTTGTTACCATTTTTGGGAGAATAATTCTCAAAATATCATTCATATAGGAACGGCAGGAGGTTGGTCTAAACCAAGTACAGGATTTACCTTCAAAAATACGACCAAAAAAACCTCCCAATTAATTGACCATTTAAAAGAAAACAAACCCTTACAATCGTTTCATAAAATCAATAAGTTTTGGTTTTATGATCTGTTATTGTTGGATATTTTGCACGAGAAAAATCATTTAGGAGCTACGTTGTTTGGACAATTATTCAAAAGAACTTCCGTAGAAAAGATTTTAAAATTTTTAGATGAAGAAACGTCTTTTACAGAAGATTTATCCATCATGTTGAAAATGCCGCCTGCCAATTTTATACGCGCAATTTTTAAGCGGATTTTTTAGTTTGTAGGAAACTTTTTTCTGATTTCTTCCAATCCTAAATTGTGAATGCTTCCAATGTGCGTATGGTTTTTACCTAAAGTAGCTTTGTAAGTTCCTGCTTGCACTTCACCACCAATTTTTTGATAGGCTTCTCTAAAACTCATGCCTTCAGTGACTAAATTATTAATGCTATCAACGGTAAATAAATAGTGGTATTTCTCATCATTCAAATCAATTTCTTTTACAATAATCTGTTGAATGGCAAAGTTGAAAATGTCTAAAATATTTTTTACATCTTCAAAAGCATTGATCATGTTTTCTTTCAATAATTGAAAATCTCGGTGATAACCAGAAGGTAAATTATTGGTAATCAATATCATTTCTGTTTGCAAAGCCTGAATTTTATTACACTTCCCACGAATCAATTCAAATACATCCGGATTTTTTTTATGTGGCATAATGCTACTTCCAGTAGTCAATTCGTCAGGAAACGAAATAAATCCAAAATTCTGACTCATATACAAACAAATATCCATTGAAAAACGCGCTAAGGTATTGGACAAACCACCCAAAGCAGCAGCAATGGAACGCTCACTTTTTCCTCGGCTCATTTGCGCAGCCACCACATTGTATTTTAAGGTCGCAAAGTTCATTTCTTTGGTGGTAAATGCTCTGTCAATTGGAAACGAACTTCCATAACCCGCAGCAGATCCCAAAGGATTTTGGTCCACAATTTTAGAAACGGCATTCAACATGTAAACATCATCAATTAGCAATTCTGCATAGGCTGAAAACCACAATCC
>JANQTK010000168.1 GCA_030731695.1 Polaribacter sp. | reverse complement strand
ATTGCTAAAAGATCATTTAACGAATACATTTTGGTGGCATTTCCTAGAGATAATTTATCTTCAATATCATAGTAACACACATCCATTCCAAGTGCTTCAGCTAAAATAGATAATTGTTTTCCGATGTTTCCATATCCAACGATTCCCAATTTTTTCCCACGAACTTCTTTGGATCCATCAGCAGTTTTGTTCCATTTTCCATTGTGGATTTCAGTACTTCTTTGAAAAGTAGAACGCATCAACATGATGATTTCGCCAATTGCCAATTCAACCACAGAACGAGTATTGCTATAAGGCGCATTGAAAACCACTACTCCATGCTCTTTACAAGCCTCTAAATCAATCTGTTTGGTACCAATACAAAATGCACTTACAACCATTAATTTTTCTGCAGCTTCAATCACTTTTCGGGTAACATCTGTTTTGGAACGAATTCCTAAAACGTGAACGTCTTTGATTTTTTCAATCAATTCCTCTTCAGACAAACTTTTTGAGATTGATTCTACAGAAAATCCATCTGTTGATAATTTTTTAAATGCGTCAGGATGAACATTTTCTAATAATAAAATTTTAATCCTGTTTTTTGGGTATGAAATATTTCTTGGCAACTTGTTGATGTATAAAAATTCGTCAAAATTTGGAGCAATATGATCAGCTTTCTCCGTTGTTTTTTTTCTGGAAACGTTTTCGGTATACGCAAAAAACTTGTCTGCAACTCCAGCTTCGCGTGTTACATAATCGCTGTAACCATCTCCAATTACCTGGATTTCTCCTTCTAAATGCATGTTTCGCAAACATTCAATTTTTCCATTATGATGCGAAAGTACGTTTTTTGCATCAAAACCGATAATTTCTCCAGATTCACCAAATTCAAATGTATTGGCAAAAACACGTTGAGAAGGAATGTTATATTCTGCTACAATTGGATCAATAAATTCTTTAAATCCGCATGAAATCACATAAATATCATCTTTAAATTCTTGAAAAAATTCTTTATTTCTTTCAATAGATGATGAAACCTGTTTGCTGAGTTGTTTGATTAATTCAGCTAAATCAGCTTTATTAGCATTCAATAATGCAATTCTTCTTTGTAAGGATTCAGTGAAAGAAATTTCACCATCAATTCCAAGATTCGTGATATCAATGATTTGTTGAATTATTTCATCCTTTTTTGGATTATTTTTCAACGTAATTTCTGCTAAAACATCCAAAGCTTCCACACGAGTTAACGTGCTATCAAAGTCAAAAACGTAATTTCTTTTGGTGGTTATCATGCGTAAATAAGCGCTTCATTTTAAGATGTAAATCTACAAATATCCATCAGATTGATGAAAGAATGATGCAGTTTTATCATATCAATTTTATTTATGCTTTTTAGTGTAAAAGTTGATAAAATTAAAACTTTAAATACCTAAAAATTATGAAATCCTAAAAGAAGTAACCACCAAAATATGGGTAAACTTTCCACCCATAATGCACTATAATAACTTGATTGATTCACTTTGGCTCTCATCAAGAAAATAACCACTAAAAAAAAGAAAATCATAAAGGTATTTTTCGTCTCAAAATTGGTATTCAGTGCATATGAAATCAACAATGAAATGATCATCAAAATTAATCCTAATCTTTTTGTTTGTTGGATGCCAATTTTTCTTGGAATGGTTTGTAATGAAATCGCATCAAATTGTAAATCCCTGATTTCAAAAGGTAAAATCAATGCAATAACGATAAAAAATCGTTGAATAAACAGTAAAAAAGCTTGATATGAAATCGTATTTGCTTCATGAAAATAAGGAACCAATACTGTAAATCCTGCCCAAACCAACCCAACAATCATAATTTTTAAATAACCAATCGTACGCAAGTTTTTTTCAAATCCACCAAAAAATGGCACTGCATACAAAACTGTTAATAATGCAAAAGGAAAACTAACATACAATGTTTGTAAAGGGAGTAAAAACGCATAATAACACATTGCTATAAAGCAAAAAAAGGAAAAAATTTGAATGATTTTCAAGTCACTTGTCAAACTTCTATGATGCAATTTGGCGACACCAGCATATTTCACAAAATTATAGCCAGTAATAGTTCCAAAAAAAATAAAGTAGTCAAGATTTTTTTGATACGAAAAATCAAAATAAAACTCGCTAATTCTCAAAAACGCATATACAGCAAAAGCTACATGAATACTAGCGTTGAGATAAAAATCAATTATTTTTTTTAATATATTCATTTTACAAAAATAGCGTTTCTGTTGATAACCCTAAAAAACGGTTGATAATAATTTAATTTTGGGTAAATTCTAACAAAAAATAACATTATAAAATCCGTACTTTTGTGTCGCAAAATTAAAAAAGATTTTTTGTGGATTTAGAACTCACTAAATCGTTTGAAATATAGACACTTTAACCTAAATTAATGAATACAAATTCGTTTCAACTAAGACATATTGGTCCCAGTAAAAAGGAACAAGAAATCATGTTATCAGCTATTAAAGTTGATAGTTTAGAACAGTTAATTAATGAAACTGTTCCAGATAATATTCGTTTAAAAAATGATTTAGATCTAGATCCAGCCATGAGCGAATATGAATATTTAGCTCATATCAAAGAACTTTCTGAAAAAAACAACGTTTTTAAAAGTTACATTGGTTTAGGCTATCATGAAGCAATTGTACCGAGTGTTATCCAAAGAAATATTTTAGAAAATCCAGGATGGTATACTGCTTACACGCCATATCAAGCAGAAATTGCGCAAGGAAGATTGGAAGCGTTGCTAAATTACCAAACCATGATTTGCGATTTAACAGGCATGGAATTGGCAAACGCTTCTTTGTTAGATGAAGGAACTGCAGCAGCTGAAGCAATGACTTTATTGTTTGATGTAAGAGAACGTGACAAGAAAAAAAACAATGCTGCTAAATTTTTCGTTTCTGAAGAAATTTTACCACAAACTTTATCTGTTTTATTAACACGTTCAACTCCAATTGGAATTGAATTAGTGGTTGGGAATCATGAGGATTTTGATTTTTCTGATGAGTTTTTTGGTGCCATTTTACAATACCCAGGAAAACACGGACAAATTTTTGATTACACAAATTTTGTTGCAAAAGCAAATGAAAACAATATCAAAGTGGCATTTGCTGCTGATATTTTATCGTTAGTAAAATTAAAAGCACCTGCAGAATTCGGAGTTGATGTTGTTGTTGGAACTTCGCAAAGATTCGGAATTCCATTAGGTTATGGAGGACCTCATGCTGCTTTTTTTGCTACAAAAGAAGCTTATAAAAGAAGTATTCCTGGAAGAATTATTGGAGTTACAAAAGATAGAGATGGAAATCGTGCTTTGAGAATGGCTTTGCAAACTCGTGAGCAACACATCAAACGTGAAAAAGCAACTTCTAATATTTGTACAGCGCAAGTTTTATTGGCTGTTATGGCTGGAATGTATGCAGTTTTTCATGGAAAAGAAGGTATTCAATACATTGCTGATAGTGTTCACAATAAAACAAAATTAGTAGCTGATTACCTAGAAAAATCAGGTTTCACACAATTAAACTCTTCTTATTTTGATACTTTATTAGTAGAAATTGATTGTTTAAAAGTAAAACCAATCGCAGAATCGCATAAGGTAAACTTCAATTACATCAACGAAAATTTATTGTCAATTTCTATAAATGAGGCTACCACTCAACAAGATTTGATGACCTTATTTACCATCTTTGGTCAATTAAAGAAACAACCAAATACTGCAGAAGCTGAAGGAAAAGGAGATTTTCATCAAATTTTAACACAGGAATCTTTCTCAGCTAATTTTGAGGTAATTTCAGATAATTTAAAGAGAAATACACCATTTTTAGAAAATGCTGTTTTCAACACGTATCATTCTGAAACAGATATGATGCGTTATATCAAAAAATTAGAACGCAAAGATTTGGCATTGAATCATTCTATGATTTCATTGGGTTCTTGTACTATGAAATTGAATGCAGCCTCAGAAATGTTGCCTTTAAGCAATCCGCAATGGGGAAATATTCATCCATTTGTACCATTAAATCAAGCAGAAGGATATCAAATTGTATTGAAAAAATTAGAACATCAATTGAATATCATTACTGGTTTTGCAGGGACTTCTTTACAACCTAATTCTGGTGCTCAAGGAGAATTTGCTGGATTGATGACAATTAGAGCATACCATTTAGCAAATGGCAATGAACACAGAGATATTTGCATCATTCCTGCTTCTGCTCATGGAACAAATCCTGCTTCAGCAGTAATGGCTGGAATGAAAGTGGTAGTTACAAAAACCGATGAAAAAGGAAATATTGATGTTGAAGACTTAAGAGCAAAAGCTATTGAACATTCAGCAAACTTAGCTGCTTTGATGGTAACTTACCCTTCAACTCACGGAGTTTTTGAAAGTGCTATTCAAGAAATCACACAAATTATTCATGATCATGGTGGACAAGTGTATATGGATGGTGCAAATATGAATGCGCAAGTTGGATTGACAAATCCTGCAACAATTGGTGC
>JANQTK010000167.1 GCA_030731695.1 Polaribacter sp. | reverse complement strand
TTATCAGAAGGCATAGTTACAGAAGATTTATCAGATGGAGGAACATCTTACGGAACAAAAGAAGTAGGAGACTGGTTGACAAAAAATGTTTAAAAAATAATTGATAATAAAAAAGCTCTCAAATTTTGAGAGCTTTTTTATTAAGTATTTTGTGCTTTATGAATTGAATCATTGATTTGAAATAATAAATCATCAGGATCAAAAGGTTTAAAAATAAAACCATTCATACCACTTTGAGTAATACCTTCTTTTACTTCGGTCAAAACTGAGGCAGATAAAGCTAATATTGGAATTTTTTGGTTAAATTTTCTTATTTGTTTGGTTGCTTCATAGCCATCCATAATAGGCATTTGAATATCCATTAAAATTAAATCATATTGATTATTTTTAACTTTTTCTACAGCAATTAAACCATTTTCAGCAACATCGATAATTAACTTTTCTTTTTCTAAAATTTGCTGAGCCACCATTACATTAAAATGATTGTCCTCTACTATCAATATTTTTTTTCCTATAAAGTCGTATTTTTTTTGTTCGATTTCATTTTTCAATTCAGTTTCAGTTGCTTTTTTTAGTTCAATATCAAAGTAAAAACGGCTACCTTTTCCAACTTCACTTTTTAAGAAAACATCAGCGCCCATTGCAGCAACAATACTTTTTACGATTGGCAATCCCAAACCTGTACCTCCATATAACCTATTTGTTGTGGAAGAAGCTTGTGTAAAATCCTCCCAAACTTCATCTTGTTTATCTTCTGGAATCCCCAATCCTGTATCAATAACTTCTGTTGAAATAATGACATTTTCTGGAGTTTCTTTACTTTTTTTAATTCTTAGAGTAACACTTCCTGTATCAGTAAATTTGATTGCGTTACTAACTAAATTATTAATTACTTGATTAAATCGTACAATATCTAAAAGTACGGTAGGAATTCCTTCATCAACTTCAAGGTTCATGGTGATTCCTTTTCGTAAACAGGAAGCTTCATGTATTTTTTTTATTTGTTTTACAGCTAAATATAAATCTGTAGGAATATTGTCTAATTCAATTTTACTTGACTGCATTTTGCTAAAATCAAGCACATTATTCAATAAATTCATCAAAATTTTTCCAGAATAATTCAGAGCATTGATATTTTCTAATTGATCTTCTCTTGGATTATTATCAGCCAAAATATGCGAAAGTCCAATAATTGCATTTAATGGAGTTCTAATTTCATGACTCATTGTGCTTAAAAATTTTGATTTTGCATTGGAAGCTTGAAAAGCGTCATCTTTTTGGTGAATTACATTTGATGCATAACGAGAATTTAAAATAGAAAAATAAATGAGTTGAAAAAGTACCAATAAAACGGTACTAGACATCGCTATTGGATAAATAAAATCATATGATGATTTTGGATCAAGTTTTTCGTTGGTTATTAAATTAAAGTCAGTTAAAAATAAAAGTAACCACAGTAAAATAGGAAATAATGCAAAAATAATCACCAATAATCGTTCTCTCGTAAAAGAAAATATAAAATAAGGCAAACCAATTGTGAACATAAACAAGAATTCAACTCCGCCAGATTTTCCAACATAAGAGGATATCACTGTTAATCCTAAGTTAATGGTGATAAGGTATAAAGGTCTTGCAATATGTATTTTTTCTTTTTTAGCCAGATAAGCAACTAAGATATAAGGTAATATATTTATGATATTATAATTGCGAAGCCAAATAAAATCGAATTTTTGAGCGATGATTGCACAAAAAATAGCAAAGCCAATGTTTACGGTTGCTAAAGTAAATACAAGTTGAACACGCCTTTTTGAAAATTCTTTCATTATTCGCTAATTTTATTTAGAAGTTGGAACTTTATTAATAAAAGTGTCAATTTCTTTTAATAATTCCTTAGGATCAAATGGTTTAAAAATAAAACCATTCATACCACTTTCATTGATTTTATCTTTTACTTCCATAAAAATAGATGCTGAAAGCGCTAAAATAGGAATTTCTTGATTGAATTTTCTAATTTCAATAGAAGCTGTATAACCATCCATAACAGGCATTTGAATATCCATCAAAATCAAATCATAGTTGTTTTTACGAACTTTATCAACTGCAATTTCTCCATTATTAGCGACTTCAACAATTAGATTTTCTTTTTCTAAAATTTGTTTACCAACCATTACGTTGATGAGGTTGTCTTCAACTAAAAGTACTTTTTTACCTTCAAAATTGTATATTTTTTTAACATCAGTCTTTTTTATTTCAGTTTCTAATGCTTTTTTTAAGATTAGTTTAAAGTGAAAACGACTTCCTCTTCCAACTACACTATCAATTTTTACTTCTCCTCCCATAGATTCTATAATACTTTTTACAATTGGCAAGCCCAAACCTGTACCACCATATAAACGATTGGTTGTTGATGACGCTTGTGTAAAAGCATCCCAAACTTCTCTTAATTTTTCTTTTGGGATTCCAATTCCAGTATCAATAATTTCGGTAATAACAGTTACGTTTGTGCTTGTTTCACTTCCTTTTTTTATTCTTAAAATAACACCACCTTTGTCTGTGAACTTTACTGAATTTGTAAGTAAGTTATTGATTACCTGATTAAAACGCACAATATCTAACCAAACAACAGGAATTTTTTCGTCAATTTCTAATTTTAGAGTAATCCCTTTTTTCTCACAATTTGAATCATGAATTTTTCGAATTTGCCTTACACCTTCATACAAATCTGTTGGAACATTATCAAGATCAATCTCAGTTGATTGCATTTTACTAAAATCAAGTGCGTTATTTAGTAAGTTCAATAAAATTTTTCCAGAATAGTTTAAAGCATCAATATTTTCTTTTTGATCTTCTCTAGGCTTGTTATCTGCTAAAATATGCGAAAGACCCACAATTGCATTTAAAGGTGTTCTAATTTCATGGCTCATCATACTTAAAAACCTTGATTTTGCTGAGGAAGCTTCTATCGCTTTTTGTTTTCTGAGGTTTATTCTTGTATAATGTGAACTATTCAATATTGAAAAATGAGCCAATTGATAGGTAATCAAAATTAGAGTTGTGCCCAATGAAAGTGGATAAAAGAATTTGGAGGCAATTTCTACATCTAACTTGGTTTCTGTAAATAAATTAAAGTTTGTTTTGTAAAGTGAAATCCAAAGAACTAATGCAAAAGTTGAAAAAATTGCAATATGTATTTTTTCTCTTCTGAATGAAAATATAAAAAAGGGTAGTGCAAATGCAAAAAGTAGCATGAATTCTAAGCTGCCTGCTTTTCCTATATGCGAGGCTGTTATTGCTACACTGAGGTTGAAAGTTATAAAATAAAGAATTCTTGAAACATCAAGTTTGCCTTTTTTTACATTGTAAGCACAGAAAATAAATATAAAAACAGATGCTAGATGATAATAACTTAAAGTTGTGTAATTGATTGAATATCCAATAAAAAAATATACCAAAGCAAAAAATGCAGTAATTAAAGAAAGTGTATAAACAAGTTGAATTCGTTTTGGTAAAAAATCTGACATTTGTATTAGGAAAAAAACATTTTGAAATATACAAAAACTATTATTAAAGTTAACAAAAAAAAACCATCTTGTTTTAAAAGATGATTTTTTTATTTATAAGTGATTTTCTTAAATTTATTTTACTTTCATTAACTCAACATCAAAAATCAATGTTGCGTTTGGTGGAATTACGCCACCTGCACCACGTTCACCATAAGCTAAATCAGATGGAATAACCAATCTTGCTTTATCACCTACTTGTAATAATTGAATTCCTTCATCCCATCCAGAGATTACTTGACCCACTCCAAGAGTAAAATCTATGGGTTCTTTGCGTTTATAAGAGGAATCAAAAACAGTTCCGTCTAATAATTGTCCTTTGTAATGTACTGAAACTTTAGATCCTTTTTCAGCTTTTTTTCCATCGCCTTTTTGAATGATTTGGTAACGTAATCCACTTTTTGTTTCATCAAAACCAGCAGCTACTGTATCTAAAAGTTCTTTTTGTTTTCTTTTCGCTTCAGCTTCGCGTTTTGCTCTTGATCCTTCAAAGTTTCTAAAAGCTTCAACCGCATTGAAACTTTCTGCTTCATTACCAACTCTTATAATTTCAACACTCATATCATCACCTTGTGAAACAGCATCAACAACGTCTTGACCTTCAATTACTGTTCCGAATACAGTATGTTTTCCATCCAACCAAGGAGTTGGAACATGCGTAATATAAAACTGACTTCCGTTTGTTGCAGGACCTGAGTTTGCCATTGCTAGTTTTCCAGGAGCATTGTGTTTCAACTCTGGGTGAAATTCGTCATCAAATTTATAACCAGGATTTCCAGTTCCAGTTCCTGAAGGACAACCTCCTTGAATCATAAAATCAGGAATTACTCTGTGAAATTTCAATCCATCGTAATAAGGAGTCCCTTGAGGTTTTATTTTGTTTTCTAGATTTCCTTCAGCTAAAGCTACAAAATTACCAACTGTTCCTGGTGTTTTTTCGTGTTCTAATTGTACTAAAATTTCACCTTTTGGAGTAGTGAATTTTGC
>JANQTK010000166.1:3304-18173 GCA_030731695.1 Polaribacter sp. | reverse complement strand
ATAATACCACTTATTCTTTAAAACGAACCACTTATTCAAATTAGCGTTCAAATACTAACCAAATACGATTTTTGATTTTTAAAATGCTATTATGCGATAACTTTGTTGAGTATTTCAAAAAAATATTTAAAATCCCCTAAAAATAAAAACATGAACGCTCAAGATTGGAAAGATTCAGGAAAATTTGTAAGTGTTGACAACAATAAATTATTTGTAATAGATACTGACCCAATAGCAACAGAAAAAGAAACTATTGTAATAATAAGTGGGTATCCTCTAAATTCTTACGATTATCATCAAATAATTGATATGTTGAAAGATTATTACAGGGTAATCATCCATGACCATGCTGGATTTGGATTTTCTGATGAACCTAAAGATTACAACTACTCCATACTTAATCATGCTAATGACTGTATAAAATTATATAGCCAATTAAAATTGAAAGAATTTACCATTATTGCATCACAATATGGAGCAATGATTGCGAAAGAATTATTACACAAAAAAAATTACAACTTAATTCCTTTTCAAATCAAAGACGTAGTTATCACAAAAAATAACAGTGATCAATTATATTCAAGTATCAATGCAATATATTATTTAAACAGCAACAAACACTTGCCAAAATACAAAGAAGTATTGGCAAATTATGAAGACAAATCTCTTTTCAATACTCATGATGACAGTGCTTTTGATGTTAAATATAAAGACGAAGATAAAGTACGTGTAATTTGGGAAAACTTTCAAACTAAAGAAAAACAAAAAGAAATATTGATACTGAGTAGCTATAATGAAGAAATATTTTTATACTGGCACAGATGGATCAACGCGATGAAAGAATCGAAAGTACGTATTCATTATTTCTGGAGAAAAGACGATTTTACCAATATCCAAGATGCCTTGTTGTTATCATCTACCTATAAGAAAGAAAATTTTGTAATGGTAGAAAATAAAAATTGCTATACCATTGAAAATGAACCAAAAAGCTGGTTATTAATGATTTTAGATGAAATTAATAAAACCACCTATAACATATTAAAAAGAGAAACATTTGTAAGTTAACTTAAAAATGAAAACCTCATGGAATGGAAAAAAAATCATAAAACTATAAATCTACATGAACAAAATATTTCTTATGTAGATACTGAACAAGGTGATGATGTTTTATTAATTCTTCACGGATTTGCAACAAGCTCTTATGATTATCATAAAATCATTGATGATCTAAAAAAATCATATAGAGTTATCATTCCTGATTTGATTGGATTTGGATATTCATCAAAACCAAAACATTATTTCTATACAGCAAAAGATCAAGCAAGTCTTTTAACAGTGTTTTTAAGAGAACTAAAAATAAAAAATCTATCCATTATGGCACAAGGTTTTGGCGTTTGTATTTTAGATGAAATTGAGACTATTATTGATCTTGGTTTTGTTGAATTGCAAGTTAACAATGTGTTTTTCTTAAATTCAAGAATTCAATTAGCATTGACAAAAAATGAAGAAGATTTAGAAATCCAAAAACAAAATTTAACTTCTTCATTACTAAAAATGTCTCTTTCTTACGAAATGTTTAAAAAATACATGAAAGTTTCCTTTTATGAAAAAGAAGCAATTAGTGAGGAAGAACTTCAAAATTATTGGGAGATGCTTACTTTTAATAATGGCATCAAAACAATGAATTTCATTGACAATTACATGTTAGAAACTACTAAATTTGGCAAAAGAAGATTACTTAATTTAAAAAAATCATCTGTAAATAAGTTTGTAATTTGGGGCAAAAATGACGAAAATGATTCCATAGAATCTTTTGAAAAAATCAAAGAATTGCTTGAATTGAAATCTGAAAATATGGCTCTGATAGATAAATGTGGACATTTCCCCATGTTTGAAAAACCAGAAGAATTTTCAAAAATCATAAAAAAATTGAAAGAGACTGCCTGAAAAAATCAAAAACATAACAAAAGAACCCCTATTTCTATTTTCAAATATATAAAGTTAAAAATCTCGATTCTTTCGGGATTTTTTTATTTATTCTTAAAAATCAAATTGGATAATTCAAAAAATAGTTACCGATTTTACTAAAATTTGCACAATCTTATTTATTAGAAAATCTTCTGAAAATTCTTTATCTTGCAGAGTTGCTAAAATGTAAAGCAAAAATCTAGTTTTACTTTATTTTTAAGTACAAAAAATCCATTAATGATAAAATTTTATGGCAAAAAAGCTATTAAAAAATCTATTAGAAGAAGCCAAAAGCAATTCTTTTGAACAAATCTCTGGTCAAGATGCCACATTTTTATATGCTGAATCTCCCACAAGTCCAATGCATATTGCGACTTTAGTAATTGTAGAAGGCTCGCTAAAATTTGAAGATTTCAAAGCAATTGTTGCCTCGAAATTGCACTTAATCCCAAAATTTCGAAAAAGATTGTTAAACCTTCCTATGAATTTAGATTATCCTTATTGGGTGGATGATCCAAATTTTGACATTGATTTGCACATCAACAGAATCAGACTTCCTGAACCTGCAAATTGGAAAACGTTGCGCGAATTGACGTCATCAATTTTTAGCAACCCTTTAGATTTAAGAAGACCTTTGTGGTCAATCGATTTTATTGAAGGTTTAGACGAAGTATCACAAGTGCCAAAAGGTTCTGTTGCCATTGTCTCAAAAGTACATCATGTCATGATTGATGGCGCATCAGGAGTTGGAATTATGGGGATTTTATTTGATAAATCTGCAGATGAAAAAGACAAAGAAATTCCAAAACCAATTCCATTTGATCCAGAACCTTTGCCAGATGAAATTACACTATTGATTAAAAGTTCTCAAGACTTTTTAAAAAATCCGTTTAAAATTCCAAAATTAGTTAGTGAAACTGCTTTGTTTTTTTTACAAGGAAAAATCAGCAAACAACTGAGTCCAAAAAAAACAGTTTTCAAAAATTTTGCTACTCCAAATACTATTTTCAATAAAAATGTTTCTCCAAAAAGAACTTGGGGAACTGCCATTTTATCTTTTGAAAGAATCAACACACTTCGTAAAATAATGGGTGTAACTGTCAATGATTTGATTTTGACAATTTGCGCTGGCGGAATTAGAAGATATTTAGAAGAAAGAGAAAAACTTCCTTCACAGCCTTTGGTTGCGAATGTTCCGATTTCTATTCGTGGAAGTGAAGAAAATCAAGCATTGAACAATCAAATTTCGAATATGTTGGTAAAAATTGCCACACATATCAAAGACCCAATTGAGCGATTAGAATATATTTATGAGCAAACTAGTTTGGGCAAAAAAAAGCACAAAACTGTTGGCGCAAAATCGTTGGCACAAATGGCTGAAGCTGTTCCTTTCGGATTGGCAAATTTGGCAGCTGGTTTGTATAGCAAATACAACATAAAGGAATTTATCAAACCACCATTTAACGTTACTATAACCAACGTTCCTGGGCCTCAAAGTCCACTGTATTTAAGAGGACAAAAAATACTTTCTATTTTTGGATTGACACCTGTTTTAGATGGATTTGGATTGATTATTGCCGCTTTTAGTTACAATGGATTGGTTTCTATTACGACAACATCCGACGCAAAAACAATGCCTGATGCAGATAAGTTTTCTAGATATATCAGAGAAGCTGCTAATGAATTGGAAGCTGTTATTTTAGAAAGAGGAAAACGTCATCCAAAACCTCAAAATGAAACTTTGAAAAGCAATTCATTTTTTGTGAAATTTAAAAAGTATTTAACTGATAATGATGAGTTTAAGAATAATTTTGAAGGTATCATTGATTTTCAAATCATTTCTGAAAAAATTATATTTCCTACTCAAATTACAATTTCAGAAAAAGGCATTCTAGTCAAAAAAGAAACTTCAGAAAATGCATTAATCACGATTGAAATTGAGGATTTGGTTTTGTATCATTTGTATCGAAAAAAATTACTTTTAAAAGAAGTGATGATTCAAGAGAGAATTAAAATTTCAGGGAATTCAAAAATCAAAGCGTTATTTTTAAAATTATTAACTGCTTTTTTTAATCAATAATTCATGAATTTTAAAACAGATACTTTTAAAACTCCAGATAATCAAACTATATTTTTTTACAAATGGTTTGCAGCTGAAAACAAGCCTTTCAAAGGAGTTGTTCAGATAGCTCACGGAATTGGAGAACATGCAGGAAGGTATCATTCTATTGCTCAGAAACTTCAAAATGAAGGATTTGAAGTTTATGCAAACGATCATAGAAATCATGGAAAATCTGCAAAAAACGAAGATTATTTAGGCTATTATGATGGTGAAGATTATTTTGAAGACGCGCTAAATGACATGCGTCAATTCTCTGAAATCATAAGAAAAGAGCATCCAAAAAATAAAATAATTTTATTTGGTCATAGTATGGGTTCTTTTTTAAGTAGGGCGTATGCTATTAAATATGGAAAAGATTTACAAGCTTTAATTTTGTCAGGAACTGGAAGTTTTATGAAAGGGTTGGGTACTTTCGGAATTTTGAGTGCTAAATTTTTTACGAAAATGAATGGCAAACACAAAAGTAATGAATTGCTAAAAAATTTATTTTTTGCGCAATTTAATAAAGCTTTTAAACCCAACAGAACTGCTGTAGATTGGATAAGTAGTGATGAAAAACAAGTAGATTTATTTGAAGCTGATCCACTGAGAATTGAAGATTTTTCGCTGAGTATTTTTTTAGATATTTTACAAGCAACTAAAAAAATAAACGAATTTGAAGCTTTTCTTGAAACTCCGAAAAATATACCCATTTACTTATTTTCAGGAGACAACGATCCAGTTGGTGAAATGGGAAAAGGAGTTTTGAAAGTTACTGAGAATTACAAAAAAGCAGGAATAAAAGATGTTACTTTGAAACTTTATGAAGGTGGAAGACACGAAATGCTAAACGAAATAAATAAAATCGAGGTTGAAACAGACCTTTTAAACTGGCTAAACCTAAAAGTAAAAGCCAACAAATAACGTATGGAAAGTATCAAAATTGTATATACCTCTTTTATAAAATTTGCGATTGCAATTGCAGTTTCTCAAGGCGAAACTTTAGCAGAAGCCAAAAATAGCATTCGTAAAGAATTTGAAAATCATCCACATAAAAATCAGTTGAATGAAATCATCAAAAAAACAACCTTAGGAAAAGAAAGTATCGCTATTTTAAGTCAAAATTGCATTACTATTTGTGAAGATTTTGGACCTGATAGAGATTACATCACGCTGGTTTTATTGCTAGAAAGCATCTATAAAAAGGAAGTTTTTGAGAAAATAGAAAAAGATACCATTGAGAATATCATCCAAAAATTTAGAAAAGAAATTGAACGCATCAACGCTACTATTCCTCCTCCTCCATTGTATAATGTGCTGTTGGAAAGCAGATCTTTAGTAGAATGGTCAACAATGATTGGTCTATATCATTTGATTCCAAGATATAAAAGTGATCATGAAAAACCAGTGTTATTAATGCCTCCTTATTTAGGAAATGACTATTCCACCACTTTTGTAAGAAAATATTTAAAATCTGCCGGGTTTAAAACGTATAAATGGGATTTAGGCATCAACATGATCAACTCTAAATCCTTACCAAAACTGATTGAAAAACTGGATGAAATTTATGAAAAACATCAAGAAAAAGTGAGTTTGGTTGGCTGGAGTGGAGGTGGCATTTTTGCCAAAATAATTGCAAACAGACATCCTGAAAAAGTAGCACAACTCATTACTATTGGTTCTCCAGTTTGGGGAATAAAACACATGCAAACGCCAGTAATCAGATCTTTAGAGTTTTTAAGAGGTAGAAAATTGCGCGAAAGAAATGAAAAACTCATTAAAGAATTGGAACAAATTCCGCAAATACCAATTACCTGTATTTACACAAAAACAGATGGATTGGTTCCTTGGAAACACTGTTTAGAAGCAGAAACGTTTAGAAGTGACATCAAAAATATTGAGGTTTTTGGAAGCCATTCAGGAATGGGAGCCAATGCAACAGTGTTGCTAACGGTTGCAAAAACCTTGCATGAAAATATAGAAAACACCCATCAAAAAGGGATAATTACTAAAGCAGAAAAACTCTTTTATCCTGATTTTTGGAAACAAAAAGGCATTTCAAAATTTACGAATCTTTTTTTTAGTTAAGTATGGAACATAGTTTAGAAAATTGCATCAACCATCCAAAATTTCAAAAAGAGCTAACTAACATAGCTCAAGAACTTGAAATGGATTTGACCGAAGTTCAAAAAGAAGGTGCTGCTTGCATAGAAGAACTTTTTTCAGAACAACATCCGATTGCAAACATGCTTTCGATCAAAGGATTTCAAATGATGATGAAAAAAGCGTACAACAACAAAATTGATGTAAATACGCAAGAAATCAAAAATTTGATGAAACTCATGCGTCAAAATTCGGTTGCTTTTATCTTGACTCACAAAACCTATTTAGACACAGTTGTACTTGTTTCAACATTGGCAAGTTATGGAATGCCAATCCCATATTCGTTTGGCGGAATCAATTTAGCATTTCCAGGTTTTAAACAATTGGCAAAAAAATCGGGCATCATTTTTATCAGAAGAAGTTTTAAAGATGATCAAATTTATAAAGCTTCTCTGAAACATTATATTTCTTGTTTGATAGAAAACGGTGATCATTTAACATGGAATATTGAAGGAACACGCTCCAGAACTGGAAAAATTGTGTACCCACAAATGGGGATTTTAAAATACATCATGGAAGGTGAAAAAGAAAGTAGCAGAAACATCAAATATGTTCCTGTTTCTATTGTATATGATTTGATTCCTGATGTAAAAGAAATGACAGAAGAAGGAAAAGGCAAGGAAAAAAAATCAGAAGATATTGGTGTTTTCCTGAATTACATCAAAAAATTAGGCAATGAATTCGGAAAAGCAGCCATTCGTTTTGGAGATCCTGTTGATGCTTTAGAACATCAAAATGCGTTGATTCCTGATATTGACGAAGACAATTATGCGCACCAAAATACATTGCCCAGATTTGCTTTTGAACTGATTCACAAAGCAAATATGATTACGCCAGTAACCACAGTTTCATTGGTTTGTGCTATTTTATTGAACAATTTTGCATTGACAAAAAGAGAAATTGAGTTGAATGTCATCAAATTGATGAATTATATTGACCAACGCAAAAAAGACGTTTTGATTGAGCGTGGAAAAAGTATTAGTGCGTCAGTTCAAAAAGCACTGAACTTGTTAAAAAGTGCTGGTATCATTCAAAAAAATAAAGCAGGTTATAAAACTCAATACAATATAGAGGCTACTGAATTTTTGTCAGCAACTTACTATGCTAACATGGCTGCTGCACATTTATACCACAGAGCTTTTATAGAAATGGCTTTGGTAAAAATTAGAGATGTAGAAGCTACTGAACGAATTGTAGCTTTTTGGGAAGAAATCATGAACCTCAGAAATCTCTTTAAATTCGAATTTTTCTATACAAACAAACCTCAATTTAGCTCAGAAATTGAAGCTGAAATGCTTCTTTTTGATAAAAACTGGAGAAGCATTCTGAGTAATCCAGAAGGAAACATAGAAGAATTATTGTCAAAACAAGAATTATTTGTTTCAAAAGCATTGTTATTGACGTATTTAGAAGCCAATAAAGTAGTTTGTTACACCCTTGAAACATGGGATTTAGAAGACGAATTTAATGAAGATACTTTCATAGAATTGTGTCTTTTTAAAGGAAAGGAATTGCATTGGCAAAATAGTATTAGCAGAATTGAAAGCGCCACTAAACCTTTTTTAATCAGTGCTTTACGATTAGTTAAAAATAATAAATTAACACCAATTAATGATACAATTGACACAAAAGCTATTCAAAAATGGATGGAGTTCAATGAAAATCTCACAGAGCGTTTGCTATTTTTACAGAAATTAGAATTGGTCAATTCAAAAAAAATAAAAGAAGATTTTACAGAAAAACTTGTTCCTGGAATTGACAACAATAATGTGATTATAGATGATGAAGAAGGGAGTCATATTGCTGCATTTTTTGATGTGGACAGAACATTAATCAACGATTTTTCTGCAAAACAATTTTTAAAATCAAGATTATTGAGTGGGAAATCAACTCCAAAAGAAATTCTTTCTCAATTTGCTTCAATCTTAGTATATGCAGCTGGAAATAGAGATTTTGAAACCCTTACCAAAATTGCAGCTTTAGGAATTAAAGACGTAAAAGAACAAGAATTTATACAATTAGGAGAAGAAGTCTATCAAGATTATTTGATGAATACATTGTATCCAGAAGCAAAATCCTTGATAGCCTCTCACCAAAATAAAGGTCATAAAGTGGTCATCATTTCCGCTGCAACTCGTTATCAAATATTACCAATCGCAAAAGAATTGGGTTTTTCTGATATTTTTTGTACTGAAATGGAGGTGAAAAGAGGAAAATTCACTGGGGAAATCAATGAAATTTGTTGGGCCGAAGGAAAAGCAAAAGCTGCCAAAAAATTCGCTAAAAAAAATACGATTGATTTATCAAAAAGCTTTTTTTACACGGATAGTTTTGATGATTTTCCATTGCTAGAATTGGTTGGTAAACCCATTGCTACCAATCCTGATTCCAGACTTTCGCAAGTCGCTTTCGAAAATAATTGGCCAATTTTAAGATTCAAAGAAAACAGCAAAAAACCACTCGTCAACGGTTTACGAACTGGATTAGCGGCTGCAAGTATTTATCCATCTGCGTTGAAAGGATTACTTAAAGGAAGTTTAGTATTAGATGTTAAAGAAGGCAGAAACACTACTTTGGCAAGTATTGGAGACTTAGGAACTAAATTTGCAGGTTTGGAAATTGCCATTAAAGGAAAACATATTTTAGAAGAGAATAGACCCGCAGTTTTTTGTTTCAATCATCAAAGTTCTGCAGATTTTTTCATCCTATTAAAAATCTTACGAAAAGACATTGCAGGAGTTGCTAAAAAAGAACTTGAATTCACACCTTTAGGACCTGTTTTTAAAGCTTTAGGAGCTATATTTATTGATAGAACTGACAAGAATAAAGCCATTGAAGCTATGAAACCAGCTGTTGAAGCACTGAAAAATGGAACTTCTATCGTTATTGCTCCTGAAGGAACAAGAAGTGGTAGTAAAAAATTAGGGAATTTCAAAAAAGGAGCATTTCATTTGGCGATGAAAGGTGGTGTTCCCATTGTTCCCATTGTGATTAAAAACGCATATATGGCAATGCCAAAAGGAAGTAATATTTTCAATCCAACCGCAATTGAAGTTGTTATTTTAGATCCTGTTGACACCTCTGATTGGAAACCAAAAAATATAGATACTTACGTAGAAGAAGTTAGAAATATGTTCATAAAAGAATTAGAAAATTAAAATCAATACTTATGAAATTAAAAGTTGGATTGTTAGGTGGAGGTTCTTGGGGAACAACAGTTGCCTCACTAACTGCAAAAAATAGCCCAACCATTATTTGGGCAAGAGATGAAGAAATTGTCAATGAAATTAATCAATTTCATACCAACGAAAAATATTTGCCACAAGCAAAACTCACACCTTCTTTGAGAGCTTCAACTTCCATCAAAGAAACTGTTGAAGATGCTGATGTGATTGTAATGGGAGTTCCTTCTCAAAGTTTACGTAAAGTTTTGGAAGAAGCAAAACCGTATATAAGACCATGGGTTCCTGTGATCAATTTAGCAAAAGGATTGGAATTGAACACCAAAAAACGCATGACAGAAATCATCGAGGAAATCTTACCCGAGAATCCTGCAGGAGTTTTGACAGGCCCTAATTTGGCAAAAGAAATTCACTTCGGAAAAGCTGCTGCTGCAGTAATTGCCATGGTTGATCATAATATTGCTACAAGATTACAAAATGTTTTTAGCTCAGGATTGTTTAGAGTATACACCAATGATGACGTTATTGGATGCGAATTGGGTGGTGCTTTAAAAAATATTATTGCCATTGCAACAGGAATGGGTGATGGCGCAAATGCTGGTGATAACACACGTGCAGCCATTATCACAAGAGGATTGTCTGAACTCACAAGATTGGGTGTTGCCATGGGTGGTAAAAAAAGTACGTTTGCTGGTTTGGCTGGAATGGGCGATTTAGTGGCTACTTGTTCAAGTTCTAAAAGTAGAAATCATCATGTTGGATTTCAATTGGGAAGAGGTAAAAAACTGGAGGAAATTATTAGCGAAATGAATGAAGTTGCTGAAGGTGTAAAAACAGCAAAAGTGGTCATGGAATTAGCAAAAGAATATCAGGTTGACATGCCTATTTCTAGAGAAATTTATAAAGTTTTATACGAAGGAAATACAGTTAATGATGCCTTTAAAGGATTGATAAAATACGAAGTTGGCTCTGAAAAAGAACCAGGATAAAATCAGTTATTATGACAAAAAAACAAGAACAAACAGCCTCGTTTATGGTGCGTTTTCATCAGCAAATTTTTGAAGAAAATGGCGAATCGAAAATTCAATGGAGAGGAAAAATAGTACATGTACAAGATGGAGAGGAAAAACGTTTTTCTGATTTTAAAGATGCTTTGACTTTTATGCAACAAAAATTAAATACATTAACAGAAGAGGCAACAAAACACCAAACATCTGAAGAACAAGAAAATATCTTGCAAAAAAGTTTGTCAATGTGGAAAACAATCAAAGATGTTGGTCCAAAAGTTTTGAGAGATACTTTGAAAGATCCAAAAAAGCAATTTCATAATTTACAAGATCAATTGCAAGATCAAATAACTACAATTGGTGAAGAAATTAGCGAGAAAGTGCAAATAGACCAATGGAAAAATGCTTCAAAATCTGACTTCAATAAAATGCAACATCAGATTGAAGAATTGGCATCAGAAATCAAAAAATTATCAAACAAAATAGACAAACAAAAAAAATAATTCATTTTTAATGTCTGATTTACGCCAACAAATACAAGAATTAAAATCATTTGAAGAACAAGCTGAAATTCGAATTCAAACGCTTGGGAATTTTGTATTGTGGAGAAATCAAGAAAAAATTAACGACAAAGAATGGGGACGTGATAAATCCATTCAATTACTTCAATATTTCATTTCAAATCGAAAAAAAAATGCGCTTCACAAAGAAAAAATCATGGATCATTTGTGGGAAGATTGGGACGATCGCGATTTTAAAGTAGCACTTCATGGAATTCATAAAGTATTAGAACCGAATAGATTGAACAGGATTGAGCCAAGTTTTGTGGTAAGACAAGGCGTGAGTTATCAAATTGATTTAGAGAAAGTTTGGATTGATGTTGAGGCTTTAGAAAAATATATTATCATTGGAAATGAAGCATTCATAACGGATAAAGAAGTTGCCAAAATTGCTTACAAAAGTGCTATTGAATTGTATAAAGGTTCGTTCTTACCAAGCAGAATTTTTGAAGATTGGACATCAGAAGAACGTGAAAAAAATCAATTATTGATTTTGGGAACCTACATTACTTTAGCAGAAATATTGTTGGATGAAAATCCACTTGAAAGCATTCGTTTGGCGCAAAATGCACTGGAAATTGATGCTACTTGGGAAGATGCATATCGAATTCAAATGCAAGGATATTTGGCAAAAGGAAACAGACCACAAGCGTTAAAAACCTACATGAAATGTGAAGTCATTCTTGAAGAAGAATATGGCATTTCACCACTTCCTGAAACAAAAAAACTACTTCAAAAAATTGAAGAAATACACTAATTATCAAATAGTTAGTGGTTTTGTAACTCATCTGTAACTTTCCATCCCTATTTTTGTTGTAAATTTAAAGGTAAAAAGATAATTACCTGTAAAACAAAAGTGTAACTCAATTGTAACTCAACAAACTTACATTTGCAGTATCAAATTAAAAAAACAATAAAAACAATATATTATGGCAACTAAAAAGTCAAAAAAAGAAAACAAATTAGGACAAGCAAAAGCAATTGTAAAAAAAATCAATAATGATTTGATTGATGCTTCCTTCAATGCTATTGAAACTACCGTGAAAACAGGTGAAAAATGGCAAAAATTAACTGCAAAAATGCTTAAAAAAGCTGAGCCGTTAACAAAACAACAAATCAATATGGTTGTTGAAACTGCAGAATCTATCAAAAGTCAATTAGAAACGAGCACTGAGCGTTTAAAACATTTGGTTGGGTATGATCATAAAATGGTTGAAAATGCAAAGAAAAAATTCAATGAAAATCCATTGGTTGAAAAAGCTGAAGAGATGAAAAATAAATTTGAAAAAGAGGTTGCAAACAATAAGTTTGTAAAAAAAGCTGAGAAAATAGCAGATAAAATCAAAAAAAATATCACTGAAACTATTGAAGAAGTAAAAGAAAAAGTAGAAAATTACACGGACGAAATTTTAGCTGAAGAGCCAAAAAAAGCAGCTCCAAAAGCAAAAAAAACGACACCAAAAAAGAAAGCGGAAACTCCAAAAGCTGAAGTAGTTGTTGAAAAAACGGATGTAGTTAACGATCTAAAAGTAATTAAAGGAATTGGTCCTGTTTTGGAAAAATCATTGAACGAATTAAATATTACTTCTTACGAGCAAATTGCCAACATGAGCATTAAAGATTTAACAAATGTATTAAACAATGCAGGAATTAATGCTAAAATTTACGACTTATCAGGTTGGAAAGAACAAGCAAAATTGGCTTTAAAAGGTGATTTAGAAGCTGTAAAAAATTGGTCAAAAAAATAAATAATAACATATAAATCATAGAAATTATGAAAACTAAAATAACAAAAGAAAACATCACAGAAAAAGTTTCAAAAGCAATTGAAACTGCAAAAGTAAATGCAAAAAAAGCGAATGAATTTGCATTAAACACTACTGAAGAGGTAGTTACAGAAACCATTTCTGTAGCAACTCAATGGCAAAGTGTAACTGACAAAGCTTTAAAAGCGAGTATCAAATTGATGGAAAATCAGCAAAATTTATGGTTTGACGCTTTAGAAACGTATAAAAATCATTTTGTAAAAGGAAAAGAGCGTTTTAGCAAGTTATTTGCTTAATAAAAATCGCACCATTTTTTAAAACCAAGTTAATTTTAACTTGGTTTTTTGTTTTTAAAGGGATTCATTTTCTTTGAACGGTGAAACGTTTCGTATTTTTGCACTATAAATTTTTTTATGGCAAAAAAGAAGAAAATTTCGAGAGATGATATATTTACCATTTATATGGATTATGTCATCAAAAATGAAGAAAAACCATCTGATATAACTGATTTTTGTAAAGAAACAAAAATCAATGAAGATGATTTTTTAACCCATTTTACTTCATTGAAAAAAGTTGAAAAATCAATTTATAAAGAGCTCTTTATGAATTCTTTAGAAGTGCTTCATGAAAGTGAGGAATTTGGTTCTTTTGATGCAAAAAACAAATTAATCAGTTTGTATTTTACTTTTTTTGAAAACCTAACACTCAATAGAGAGTTTGTCATTATTTCTTTAAAAGGCTGTAAAAATCAGGTGCAGTCTTTTTCAACATTATCAAGCTTAAAAAAGAGTTTCATTCAATTTATTGACGAATTAAATATTTCTGAAAGCATATTACCTATCGAAGGTTTAGAGAAAATTCAACGAAATCTCATCAATCAATCTTCTTGGTTTCAACTGTTTTTTACCATTAAATTTTGGTTGGACGACACCTCTGAATCTTTTGAAAAAACAGACATTTTTATCGAAAAATCAATCAACACCAGCTTCGAACTTTTGGAAAACAAATTTTTAAAAAATGCCTTTGACCTTGGGAAGTTTATTTATAAAGAATCTTTTCAAAAAAACGCCCAATAAGTAATGAAAAAAGCCAGTAGTATTCCAATTTCAAAAATCCAACGTGCATCAAAGTTGGTAAAAACAGGTGCAAAAGTTGGGGTAAATTACCTCAAATATTATGGAGAAAAAATGGTGAATTCGGAAGAAGATGCCAGAGAAAATCTCAACAAAAACAATGCTGAAGACATTTATGACAGTCTAAAAGACATGAAAGGAAGTCCATTAAAAGTGGCACAAATGCTCAGCATGGAAAAAAGTATTTTACCCAGAGCCTATGTAGAAAAATTTTCGTTGGCACAATTTTCTGTACCTCCACTTTCTGAAGCTTTGGTGTTAAAAACGTTCAAAAAAAGTTTTGGAAAATTTCCTTCAGAGACTTTCGATTCTTTTGACACAAAAGCATACAACGCTGCAAGTATTGGGCAGGTTCACAAAGCTGAAAAAGATGGCAAAAAATTAGCTGTAAAAATCCAATATCCTGGAGTTTCTGATAGCATCAAATCGGATTTGGCGTTATTGAAACCTTTTGTGATTAGAATGTTCAACATGAAAGGAAAAACATCTGATGAATATTTTTTTGAAGTTCAAGACAAATTGCTTGAAGAAACAGATTATATATTAGAAGTAGCACAAGGAAAAGAAGTTGTTGAAGCTTGCAAAAACATTCCAAACCTTTTATTTCCAAATTATTACGAAGAATTATCATCCAAACAAATCATCACCATGGATTGGATGAATGGTATTCATTTGTCCGAATTTACAAATACTAATACAGATCAAAACGTTGCTAATAAATTAGGACAAGCTTTGTGGGATTTTTATATGTTTCAAATTCATAATCTCAAAAAAGTGCATGCAGATCCTCATCCTGGAAATTTTTTAGTATCTAAAGAAGGTGAATTAATTGCATTAGATTTTGGTTGTATGAAAACCATTCCATTGGATTTTTACAATCCATATTTTGAATTGGCAAAAGCAGAAACCTTACTAGATAAAGCGCTTTTTGAAGAAAAAATGTTCGAATTAGAAATTCTAAGAAAAGATGATAGCAAAGAAGAATTAGC
>JANQTK010000166.1:0-3204 GCA_030731695.1 Polaribacter sp. | reverse complement strand
AGGTTTTCAAATATGTTAATTATTGGAATTGCTGGTGGAACAGGAAGTGGAAAAACAACTGTTGTTAATCAAATTATCATGCACTTACCTTCAGATGAAGTTTGTGTCATTTCGCAAGATTCGTACTATAAAGTCAATGATCATTTATCATATGACGAGCGTACAAAAATAAATTTTGATCATCCAAGAGCGATTGATTTTGAATTGTTAGTGCAACACTTAAAAGAGTTGAAACAAGGAAAAATCATTGAACAACCTATTTATTCTTTTGTAACACACAACCGCACAAAAGATACTGTTCAAACACACCCTAGAAAAGTAATTATTGTAGAGGGAATTTTGATTTTTAACAACGAAGAATTGCGAAATTTATTCGATATCAAAATATTTGTTCATGCAGATACTGATGAACGTTTGATTCGAAGAATTCGAAGAGATATTACAGAAAGAGGAAGGGATATTGATGAAGTTTTAAATCGATATAAAGACACCTTAAAACCTATGCATCAACAGTTTATAGAACCAACAAAGAATTTTGCAGACATCATTATTCCGAATGATAAATTCAATACTGTGGCTGTGGATATTGTTCGAACAGTAATTAACGAACGCTTGTAAAATGAGTTTTCTAAGCAATATTAAAGGCAATAAATTCTATAAATTTTTTACAAATATTTTTGTAATGATTTTGATTCCATTTATTATTTGGATGCTTTTTTTTGATGAAAATTCTTATTTAGTGCATAAAAAATTTGATAAAGAAATTGAAGATTTGGAGAGTTCTATAACTTTCTACAAAAATAAAATTGAAGAAGATAGAAATACCATCAAAAAATTACAAGATTCTTTAGAATTAGAGCGTTTTGCGAGAGAGCAATATTTAATGAAAAAAGACAATGAGGAAATTTACTTGATTGAATTTGATACCATCCCAAAAAAATGAGCACTTTTTTATTTAGCGAATTTTCGCCTGTTTCTGCTGCTGCTTGGAAGCAAAAAATTCAGGCGGATTTAAAAGGTGAAGACTACAATGAAACCTTACTTTGGAAAACCGATGAAGGCATTACTGTAAAACCATTTTACACCAAAGAAGACCAAACAAATCATAAAATCAACCTTCCAAAAAAAGGATTTGATATTTGTCAAAGTGTGTTTATTGACAATGAAAAAACGGCTAATTTTTTAGCTGTAGATGCTTTAAAAAGAGGTGCAACTGCGATACATTTTAAAGCAACCAAACCTTTTGAATACAAAAAAGTATTGGCAACTATTGATGTAAAATCAGTAGTAATCTACTTTCAATTTTCTTTTTTAGATGCTGATTTTCAAATTGAATTGTCACATTTTTGCAATTCAGAAAACGTATTTTTTCAAACAGATATTATTGGTAATTTAGCCGAAAATGGCAATTGGTTTTTTAATTTAAATGAAGATCATAAAAGACTACAAAACATCACCAATTCTTGTAAAAATGCCATTTCAGTTTCGTTGGATTTGTATCAGAATGCAGGCGCTACCATTTCACAACAATTAGGATATTCTCTAGCGCATGCCAACGAATATTTGCTTCATTTCGGGAAAGACATTGCTAAAAATATTCATTTTTCAGTTGCAGTGGGCAGTAATTATTTCTTTGAAATTGCCAAGTTACGAGCCTTCCGTATTTTATGGGAAAGCCTTTTAAACGAATACGGACTTCAAAATACTGAAGCGCATATTTTTACACAACCCAGTTTGCGAAACAAAACAGTTTACGATTATAATGTAAATATGTTACGCACAACATCAGAATGTATGAGTGCTATTTTAGGCGGTTCAAACAGCATTTCAAATAGTGCTTATGATGCTATTTTTCATAAATCCAATGAATTTGGCGAACGAATTGCCAGAAATCAGTTGTTGATTTTACAACAAGAAAGTTACTTACAAGAAGCCCAAAATTTTGCGGATGGTTCGTATTATATTGATTCCATCACTTCGCAATTGGCTGAAAAAGCACTCACTATTTTTAAACAAATTGAAAAAGGTGGTGGATTTTTAGATCAGTTAAAATCGGGAGTGATTCAGAAAAAAATTAAAGAAAGCGCTCAAAAAGAAGAAGCAGATTTCATCGATAAAAAAATTGTTTTAGTGGGTACTAATTTGCAGCAGAACAAGAATGATCATATGAAAAATGAGCTGGAAATTTATCCTTTTGTAAAGCAACGAAACATCAAAACGTTGATTACGCCCATTACTAGAAAAAGACTTTCAGAAACCATTGAAAAAGAACGACTTGACAATGAATAGAAAAGACTTTTCAAATATCAAACTTTTAAAATCCAATGAGAACTCTTCCCCTTTGGGGAGGTTGGGTGGGGCTTATTTGCACGAAGATTTTGCTGCTGGAATTGCACCCAATCTTAGAGGCCCTTATGCTACCATGTATGTGCAAAGACCTTGGACCATCAGACAATATGCTGGTTTTTCAACAGCCGAAGAAAGCAATGCTTTTTACAGAAGAAATTTAGCAGCAGGTCAAAAAGGATTGTCTGTTGCCTTTGATTTGGCAACACACAGAGGCTATGATTCAGACCACGAACGTGTACAAGGTGATGTTGGAAAAGCAGGTGTTGCCATTGATTCAGTGGAAGACATGAAAGTGCTTTTTGATCAAATTCCGCTTGATAAAATGTCGGTTTCAATGACCATGAATGGAGCTGTATTGCCCATTTTAGCGTTTTATATTGTGGCTGCAGAAGAACAAGGAGTTGCTCAAAATTTATTATCAGGAACTATCCAGAATGATATTTTAAAAGAGTTCATGGTAAGAAATACCTACATCTATCCTCCTTCTCCATCCATGAAAATCATTGCGGATATTTTTAGTTACACTAGTAAAAATATGCCCAAATTCAATTCGATTTCAATCTCTGGCTATCACATGCAAGAAGCAGGTGCCACTCCCGAAATTGAATTGGCTTACACCTTGGCAGATGGTTTAGAATACATCCGTAAAGGTTTAGAAGCAGGCATGGATATTGACACCTTTGCACCAAGATTGTCCTTTTTTTGGGGAATAGGCATGGATCATTTTAAAGAAATTGCCAAAATGCGTGCAGCAAGAATGTTGTGGGCAAAAATTGTAAAACAATTCCATCCAAAAGATGAAAAATCGTTGGCGTTACGAACACATTCTCAAACAAGTGGTTGGAGTTTAACCGA
>JANQTK010000165.1 GCA_030731695.1 Polaribacter sp. | reverse complement strand
TTAAAAGTTCCGCCAGAAAGCACAATTTTTTCGGTTTTAATATCTCCGAATTTTTGCTCAAATCGGTTTTCATATTTTTTGGCTACCAAATCCACAATGCGTTCTGCCATTTTTCGATAGCCCGTTAATTTGCCACCAGCAATTGAAATCAACTCAGAATCTGACACAAAAATTTCGTCTTTTCTTGATAATTCGGAAGCCGATTTTCCTTCTTCATGAATTAAAGGACGCAAACCTGCCCAAGAAGACTGAACATCATTTAGGGTTAAATTAATATCAGGAAACATGTTATTAACGGCTGATATTAAATAAGTTGCATCAACTAAACTAGTATTAACATTGTCTTTGTTTTCTTGATAATTAGTATCAGTCGTACCAAAGTAAGTTACTTTTCCACGTGGAATTGCAAACATCATTCTGCCATCAGGAATATCAAAATATACAGATTGTTTTACAGGTAATTTTTCCTGTGCAACTACTAAGTGCACCCCTTTTGTTAAGTGCAAACGTTTGCCAATTTTTGAGTGATTCAGTTGTCGTAATTCATCCACCCAAGGTCCTGCTGCATTGACAACATATTTTGATTTTACCTCGAATTTTTCATTTGAAATATTATCTGATATTTTTGCGCCAACAACTCTTTTATCATTATATAAAAATTCGATTGCAGCTGCATAATTTAAAATTTGAGCATTATAATTTAAAGCGGTTTTAAGAATTTCTATTGTTAGACGCGCATCATCCGTTCTGTATTCTGCATAATATCCAGCACCATTTAAAATTTTTTCTGGCAATAAAGGTTCTTTTTGCAAAGCCTCCTCTTTTGTGAGCATTTTTCGTTTATCATCACCTTCTACAGAAGCTAAAATATCATACATTTTTAAGCCAATTGAAGTCAACCAAGACCCATAGGTTCCTCCATCAATGAGTGGTAAAATCATCTTTTCTGGAACTACTAAATGAGGAGCCAATTTGTGAACGATTGCGCGCTCTGTGCCTACTTCTTTTACCAACCAAAAATCGAATTGCTTCAAATACCGCAAACCACCATGAATTAGTTTTGTTGATTTGCTGGAGGTTCCAGATGCAAAGTCGTTTTTTTCAATCAGGGCAACTTTCATTCCTCTTGAAGCAGCATCTAAGGCAATGCCAGCTCCAGTAATTCCACCTCCAATGATAAGGATATCAAATTCGGTTGATTTTAGACTTTTGATGGTGTTTTCTCTTTCAAAAAATGAGAATTTTTTCATAGTATTATTTTAAAATATTTGTTGGTAATCCATCAATACTTGTTTGATTTTTATCTTTCCAATAGTCTTTGATTCCTTCTTTTCCTTTGCTTTTTGCCCAATCATTCAGCTCATTTCGTTCGCCTTTGTAATCAAAAAACGGAATTGACATTCCGCATGAAGTTTGAGCAGATTCAATGGTGATATCGAAAATTTGACGCGTTCCAGGTGTTTCTGGAAAGAAAGAAATCAGTTCATTCCAAGATTCATCACCTTCTTTTATTTCCTTTCCCTTTCCATATAAACGCAAAATATTTGGGGATTTTTCAAACGAACAAAACATGAGTGTAATTCTATTATTTTCCAATAAATGTGCTGCTGTTTCGTTGCCACTTCCTGTAACATTTAGCCAAATAATTCTGTTTTCTTCTAATATTCTAAAAGAATCCATACCTTTTGGAGACAAGTTAATTCTGCCATTATCGGGAGCAGTAGCTACAAAGAAAATCTTTTGGTTTTCAATAAACTGCTGTAATTTTTGAGTGATTTTTGTGTAAAATTTTGACATAGTTACGAATTAAAACTATCAAGAAAATCTTTTTTATATTTTTGACCTAAAGGTATTTTATACGAATTAATTATCGCAACATTTCCTTCAATATATTCTAGTTTATTTTTATTGATAATGTAGGATTTATGAACCTGGATAAACTGATTTTTAGGTAAAGAATCGTACATCACTTTTAGCGTTTTATAGGTAATCAAAAAATCATTTTCGGTAAAAACTTTCACGTAATCGCCTAAACTTTCAATAAAAAACACATCATTTATGTTGATTTGATGAATTTTTTTATCAGATTTAATAAGGATGTATTCTGTTTTTTTATCAAAATAAAGATTCACTTTTGTTACTGCTTTTACAAAACGCTCAAAAGAAAAAGGTTTTAGTAAATAATCAATGGCGTTCAATTCAAAACCTTCTAAGGCAAATTCAGAATAGGCTGTTGTAAAAATTACTTTAGGAGGATTTTGTAGTGATTTATAAAATGAAATACCTGATAATTGTGGCATATTGATATCTAAAAAAAGCAAGTCAATAGCTTCTTTTTTTAAAAAATCTAAGCCTTCTATGGCGTTATTACAAACATGAATAAGGTCTAAATATTCGATTTTATCAATGAATGTTTTTAACACATTTTGAGAAGAGGGTTCATCATCAATAATTAGGCAACGTATGGTCATTTTTTTAAATTAATTTCTAAGGTTACTTTAAAAACAGCGTCTTGTTTATCAATTCTAAAAACATGGTTTTTTGGATAAATAATCGAAAGATTTTCTTGTATATTTTTTAACCCTATTCCATTATTTTCAGCATTGTTATCTGATTTAAAATTCAAATAATTATTTGTAATAGAAAATTGTAAAACATTGTTTTTTACCACCAAAAGTACCTTTATGTAAGGGTTTTTAACCCCGCTTTTTAATCCATGTTTAAAACTATTTTCAAGCAAAGGCAATAACAACATTGGATGAATCTCAATATTTTCATCAACATCGTGGATAAAATTTATTTGAGAATTTTTTACATGCCTGTTTTTCTCAAAATTAATATAATTATTAATTAAATTAATTTCTTGGTCAATAGTAATTTTTTGACTGTCTAAGTCGTAGATGACATATCTTAAAATATCCGATAATTGCAAAATAGCATTGGTAATTTCTTCTTTTTTATCAATCGCTAAAGAGTATAAAACATTTAAAGAATTGAATAAAAAATGAGGATTTATTTGTCCTTTTAAATAGTATAGTTGATGTTCAATTTGTTGATTTTGAATTTTTAAGGCTTTGTTTTCAATTTGATTCAAATACACCCAATCTTCCGCTAATTTTAGTAATGTTGTTAGTACAAAAAACACCAAAAAAATAAAATAAATGTCTAGTTGATTGTGGTATGAAATAAAAAAATAATCCACAAAAAAATGATTGACAATTGTTTCAAACAACCTTGGGTTTATTTCCGAAAAAAGGATGAGGTTAATTAAAAAACACACCATAAATTGCCCATATTTTTCTTTTTTTAAAAAGCGAGGAATTAACCAGTATAGATTTAAAGAAACAGGTAAAATTAACGAGAAAACAAAAGTTGCTGTATAAATAAAATCAATTTCAGAAGGTGTTGAATCTCCTGCAAAAAGAAATAAAAGGATTGCAAAAGAACTCGTCCATAATATCGTGTTGAAAACGATGATATTATGGGCGTTTGTTCTTTTAAATAAAAAGTTAATTGGTTTCATTTACTTTAGTTAATGTAAATTTTGTGGAGGTTTCCCATTTTTCTTCATCTTTTGATGACATATACTTTTCTATAAATTTTTGTAGTTCTTCGGATTTTGCAGTTAATAAATATTTATCGTTTAAAAGCCCTAATGTTTCGTGTTTAATTTTAATTTTCTTCTCTTTAAAAAGCGCTTCAATTTTATTTTCGTCAAGCCACTTTATTTCAATTTCACCATTTTTTTGAACATCATATTTTACCAAACTATGCGAATAAATAGAGTGACTTTGAAGCAAATCGTCTACATCTTCTTGATGATCTAAAGGGAAAAAATCTAAAAAAGTTTGATTGTTTATTTTAAAAGGAGTCGCAATAAATAAAACTTCTCTGTTTTCGTGCGTTCTTTGTATATAAAAACTATGTTGGTATTCAGCATAAATTTTTAAATCATCATTTTTCATTTCACTCAGTGGATTTTCTTTGGTCATTTCATCCTTAAAAGAAACAATTTTCCAAGTTCCTTTTTTTGAGTCGTTCCATTCGCCAAGTAAATTTTTATCAAAAGAAATGGTTTTTTTGGTATAAAATGGGTGTAATGATTTTACAACGCAAGAGCTAAAAATCAAAAAAAGTGTGGCTAAAAAAAAGTGTCTAATTTTCATAATATTCAAATTTAAAATTATTTGACACAAAAAAAGAACAGCCTTACAAGAATTAAAAATATTTTAGATGAACCTTATAATTTTCTCGACAAACAATTTTAATCTACCCAATTTTTAGTTCTTTCAAGGGCTTTTAACCAATTTTTATACAAACGATCTCTTTTTTCTGATGAAATTTCGGTTGAGAATGTCTTATCAATTTTTCGATGTAAAATAATATCTTCTTGTTTCCACAATCCTACACAAATACCTGCTAAGTAAGCTGCGCCCATTACTGTAGTTTCGGTAATTTTTGGACGTTCAACAATCGTATTTAAAATATTTGCCTGAAATTGCATTAAATAATTATTGGCACTTGCGCCACCATCCACTTTTAAAGATTTTAGTGGAATTCCAGCATCATCTTGCATCGCTATTAATACATCTTTTGTTT
>JANQTK010000164.1:3136-4612 GCA_030731695.1 Polaribacter sp. | reverse complement strand
GCAGAAGCTGTTGGACCTCTAAAAACAATAGGACAATTTAATTGACCTCCAGACATTTGTCTGATTTTTGCAGCATTGTTAATGATTTGATCAATTCCAACCAATGAAAAATTAAACGTCATGTATTCTACAATCGGTCTATTTCCATTCATAGCTGATCCAATGGCAATTCCAGCAAAACCAAGTTCTGCAATAGGAGTATCAATCACTCTTTTTGGACCAAATTCATCCAACATTCCTTTACTCGCTTTGTAAGCACCATTATACTCTGCAACTTCTTCACCCATCAAATAAACGCTTTCATCTCTGCGCATTTCCTCGCTCATTGCTTCACAAATAGCTTCTCTAAATTGAACTGTTTTCATGTAAAATTAAATCTAATATTATTTTCAATCTTGCAAAAGTAAGCAATTAATTATCATTTTTTTTGAATGAAAATCAGAATCTACTCTTAAAAATCCATTTCAAAAACGCAATCGTTTTCGAAAAATGTTAAAATCTTGAAAATTTATTATGCATGCATAGTATTTTTTAAAAAAAAGATGTAATTTCGTTGCGTATAAAAAATGATAAAATAGAGAGATTATGAAAATTTTGGTTTGTATAAGTCATGTGCCAGACACCACTTCTAAGATTAATTTTACAGATAATGATACAAAATTCGATACAAATGGAGTTCAGTTTGTAATCAACCCATATGATGAATTTTGTTTGACTAGAGCCATGTGGTTTAAGGAAAAACAAGGTGCTTCAGTGACTGTTTTAAATGTAGGGAATGCAACCACTGAGCCAACTTTGCGAAAAGCATTGGCAATTGGAGCGGATGATGCAATTCGTGTAAATGCAGATCCAATTGATGCTTTATCTGTAGCTAAAGAAATCGCAGCAATTGTAAAAAACGGAAATTATGATGTTGTTTTAGCGGGAAGAGAATCTATTGATTACAATGGTGGAATGGTTCCAGGAATGGTTGCTTCGTTGGTGAATTATCATTTTGTAAATGGCTGTGTTGGAGTAGAGGTTGATGGAAATTCAGTAACATTGATAAGAGAAATTGATGGTGGAAACGAAACGCTTAGTTCAACTTTACCAATGGTAATTGCTGGTCAAAAAGGAATTGTTGAAGAAAAAGATTTACGCATTCCAAATATGCGTGGTATTATGATGGCACGTCAAAAACCACTACAAGTTGTTGAACCTGCAGCTGCTGCAAATGCAACTGAAGTTCAGTCTTATGAAAAACCAGCTCCAAAAGGTGCTGTAAAATTGATAAGTGCTGATAATATTGATGAGTTGATCAATTTATTGCACAATGAAGCGAAAGTGATTTAATTTTTTAAATTAAATTTTACAGAATTTACTTCGGATTTAATAAATAAAAAATAACAATATCCTGAAACAAGTTTCGGATAAAAAAATAAAAAATATGTCAGTTTTAGTTTTTGCAGATGCCGCAAATGGCAAATTTAAAAAAAG
>JANQTK010000164.1:0-3036 GCA_030731695.1 Polaribacter sp. | reverse complement strand
AAAAATTCATTTGGAATTCACGAAAATCCGGTGTCTGGAACTGTTGAAACCATCAATATTTCTTTAACAGATGCTGATTTTGGTGTAAAATCAGAAAAAGTTGAAAAAGCTTCTGGAAAAGTTACCATTGCTGATGCTGATGTAGTAGTATCTGCAGGAAGAGGTTTAAAAGGTCCAGAAAATTGGGGAATGATTGAAGAATTAGCCAACGTTTTAGGAGCAGCAACAGCTTGTTCAAAACCCGTTTCAGATTTAGGATGGCGTCCTCATGGAGAACATGTTGGACAAACAGGAAAACCTGTGGCTTCTAATTTGTATATTGCTATTGGAATTTCTGGAGCCATTCAGCATTTAGCAGGAGTAAATGCATCAAAAGTGAAAGTTGTTATCAATACAGATCCTGAAGCTCCGTTTTTTAAAGCAGCTGATTACGGAATTGTAGGTGATGCTTTTCAAGTTGTGCCTGAATTAATTACGAAATTAAAAGCATTCAAAGAGGCGTAGTCGTTTCTTTTTAAGTGTTTTACCCATAAAAACCCATTAGTTTTAAAACTAATGGGTTTTTCTATGTATAAAAACACCTAAATTAATTTCTAAACTGTATATTTTTAGTAAATTGTGCCACAATTCTACAAAACAATTTTCTGATTTAAATTGAGGTGTTTTTTAGTTTTTTGTTGAGATATTTATGAGTTTAATACAACTAACCATCAAAGGAATTTCATATAGCCAAACGCAAACTGGCGCGTATGCATTGGTTTTGAGCGAAATTGAAGGTACAAGAACTTTGCCTATAATAATAGGTGCTTTTGAGGCGCAATCTATTGCAATTGCTTTAGAAACCGAAATCAGACCTCCAAGACCACTAACTCATGATTTATTTAAAACATTTTCTGATACTTTCGGAATTAAAATCAAAGAAGTAATCATTCATAAATTAGTTGATGGCGTTTTCTTTTCTAGTATGATTTGTGAAAAAAATGGTAAAGAAGAACAGATTGATGCTAGAACTTCGGATGCAATTGCGATTGCTGTTCGTTTTGATGCTCCAATTTATACCTATGAAAACATTTTAGATAAAGCCGGAGTTTATTTGAAAATTGAGGAAGAAATGGCGCTGGAAGGAAAAAGAGAAGTTGAGAAAATACCTGCTGATTTAGAAAAATTTAAGGATAAAGAAAAATCGAGTTTTTCAAAACTGACTTTAGCGCAATTACAAGACCAACTTCAACAAGCTGTTGTTAATGAAAACTATGAATTAGCAGCGAAAATAAGAGACGAAATAAGCAAACGCTCCTAAATTTTATGGTATGAAAAACATCATTATAGCGCTTTTTTGCTTTATAACTTCAATTACTTTTGCGCAACAATTAGAAAAAGATTGGAAATTCTCTTCCATAAAAAATCAATCAGGAACTGAATCAATTGCTATTGATTCTGCAGATATTTTTTCACTGATTGATGGTAAATTCACGTATCAATTAAAACAAAAGACAGCTTCAGTAAACACCGGAAATTACATTCGTCAAAATAATTTATTGATTTTTCATTTTAAAAATCCAAAAGATACTGTCCGTTATTTCAATATAGTTTCTTTAGATGAATCAACGTTAGTTTTAAACGAAAATGACATTACTTACAATTTAGTTGCATCAAAAATTGTTCAAAATAATACAAATGATGAAACTAAAACCACTGAAATTGTTGCCTCTAATTCCATAAAACCAAGTCAAGGTTTTTCTGTTGAAAGTCTTTGGAGAGGTGTTTTAGGAATGGTAGTGTTGATTTTAATTTCCTTTTTATTTAGCAGTAATCGAAAAGCGATTGATTGGAAAAAAGTGGGTATTGGAATCTCATTGCAATTAGTCATTGCTATTGGAGTTTTGAAAGTATCATTTATACAACATATTTTTGAATTTGTTGGCGGAATTTTCATTTCCATTTTAGAATATACCAAAGCTGGTAGTGAATTTTTATTTGCTGGAATGGTGGGAGATATGAATACTTTCGGATACATTTTTGCCTTTCAAGTATTGCCAACAATCATCTTTTTCTCGGCATTAACGTCCTTGCTTTTTTATCTTGGTATTATCCAAAAAGTAGTAAAATGGTTGGCAATTGCATTGTCAAAATTTCTTGGAATATCAGGAATGGAAAGTTTGTCAGTTGCTGGAAATATTTTCTTAGGACAAACAGAAGCACCTTTATTGATCAAAGCATATCTGGAGAAAATGAACAAATCAGAAATGTTGTTGGTGATGATTGGTGGAATGGCAACTGTTGCAGGCGCTGTTTTAGCAGCTTATATTGGTTTTTTAGGTGGAGGTGACAAAGTATTGGAATTGGTTTTTGCCAAACATTTATTAGCAGCATCAGTAATGGCAGCTCCAGGAGCGATTGTAATTTCTAAAATTTTATATCCTCAAACTGAAAAAGTAAATACAGATGTAAGTGTTTCTCAAGAAAAAATAGGATCAAACATTTTAGATGCCATTGCAAATGGTACTACTGAAGGCTTGCGTTTAGCGGTAAATGTGGGCGCAATGTTGTTGGTTTTTGTAGCAATCATTGCGATGTTGAATGGAATTTTAGGTTGGGTAGGAGACATTACTACTTTAAATGCTTGGATGGCAAAAAACACAGCTTACACTTCTTTTTCTATTGAAGCCATATTGGGTTATTTGTTTGCACCTTTAATGTGGTTGATTGGTGTTGCTAAAGAAGACATGGCTTTGATGGGTCAATTATTGGGAATCAAATTGGCTGCTAGCGAATTTATTGCATACATTCAATTAGCTGATTTAAAGAATGTTGCCAATATAGTTCATCTGAATTATGATAAATCAATCATCATGGCAACCTATATGTTGTGTGGTTTTGCCAATTTTGCATCCATTGGAATTCAAATTGGTGGTATTGGTTCTTTAGCGCCAAAACAAAGAAAAACCTTATCAGAATTTGGAATGAAAGCCTTAATTGGAGGAACTATTGCTTCTTTAATGTCTGCTGCCATTGCAGGAATGATTATTGGTTAAT